>DMZT01000319.1 GCA_003484865.1 Stenotrophomonas sp. | reverse complement strand
AGGGGTGAACGTTTCGGCCGTTACCGTTGGCAAGACCGCCGCAGCCGACAAGACCGTCACCTCGGTCGCGCTGTTCGCGCCGAAGGACGACATCATCGTGTCGATCCGCACCGATGGCAGCGCGAACAACGCCAACGTGGCGGCCAAGCTGACCTTCCAGAACGGCCAGGTGGCCGGTGAGCAGAACCAGGTGGTGAATACCACCGGTGCCGAGACCACCAATATTTCCTTCAAGAATGCCAATGGCTGGCCGGCGGGCAAGTACCGCGCGGAAGTCATGGTAGATGGTAAGGCGGCAGGATCGCCGCAGGAGTTTGAGGTCAAGTAAGCCCAGACGCCGACTCTCTCCCGGCAACAGGCTCACGATGGACGCAGCCGCGAGGCTGCGTCTTTTTTATGGCTTTATTTCATCGGCGTGGCGGGCAGAAGTGCGCTTCATGCCATTCCAGGCGCGGCAGCCTGTATGGGTCTAGCGCTGGGCCGCAGGCGCCTCAAGGAAGGGCATGGTTTCCCGCTCTGGTGAGATCGCCCGATCCGTACTGTGCGTGGATTGCACGAGTCGTATCGTCGCAGAATGGGGTATCGCGCGGCGCCGGAATTCCAAGGGAGAGGCAATGGACAAGAAGAGGATGTGGCGTTTCTTTGCGCCTGTTGTTGCGCTTTTACCCGGATACGCATATGGACAGGAAGCAACGCTGTGGGCCTACAGTTGCGATCACTTCCTCCATGGCGCCTGCCTGCGTGTCCCCACTGGGATGTCGATCAGCTACGAATCACCTGCGGATTTCGGGATTCATGAAGTTCTGAAGGATCAACGGAGCGTGCTGTTGGTCTATGAAGGCGACGCACCGCAAGCGCCCAGTCCGGGATCCTCTATCGATCTGAAACTAACCCTTCCTGGCTATCAGCTTTCCGGCTACAGAACAGCCGAGGGCGATTCGACCCGATACGACATCTTCGTCAAGCCCGACCGATCGGGTGTCATGCCGCTGCATCTGATCGGCACGGCGACCGGCGCCTCACAGCGAAAGGATCTGGCAGCGGCAGTTGGCAGCTTCCGGGTATGCAGTTTCAAGCGCAACCACAGCAGCCAGACACTCACGTGTCCTCGCCAAAGCGTGTGGGGAAAGCCCCTCGCGGAATGGGTGGACGGTCTCCCGGAGGCCGCCGCAGTTTCCGAATGAGCGGTTCTGCATCCGGAAACTGCGGCGGCCTGGCGCCGATGCACCACAGCGTTCCAGTACGTTTGCGTATGGGGTGGCTTTGCTCCGGGGGGCTGAAAACGCGACAATGCAGGGGTTTCCCGCCGTGCGCGCCGTTGGTTGGCGCGGTCCCCGGGGAAAGTGCGGGCCAGGCTGTGCGAGGCCCTGCACGCGACACGGTTGCACGCGGCCCGGCATTGCCGTCGGCCATCATTCACGAGATCTGCAAGAGAGCCCTGATCCCCCATGTCGAACACGCCCAAGATTCTCTACACGCTCACCGATGAAGCCCCGTTCCTGGCCACGCAGTCGCTGCTGCCGATCGTCGAGGCCTACACCGCCACCGCCGGCATTGCCGTGGAAACCCGCGATATTTCGTTGTCCGGCCGCATCCTGGCCCTGTTCCCGGATTACCTGAAAGACGACCAGAAAGAAGCCGACCACCTGGCCGAACTGGGCCAGCTGGCGACCACCCCGGACGCGAACATCATCAAGCTGCCCAACATCAGCGCCTCGGTGCCGCAGCTGAAGGCCGCGATCAAGGAACTGCAGGACCAGGGCTTCGCACTGCCGAACTACCCGGACGTGCCGACCGACGACGTCTCGCGCGACATCAAGGCGCGCTACGACAAGGTCAAGGGCAGCGCGGTGAACCCGGTGCTGCGCGAAGGCAACTCCGATCGCCGCGCGCCGCTGTCGGTCAAGAACTACGCCCGCAAGCACCCGCATCGCATGGGCAAGTGGTCCAAGGACTGCAAGTCGCATGTCGCGCACATGGATGGCGGTGACTTCTACGGCAGCGAAAAGTCGGCGACGCTGGCCACTGCCGGCAGCCTGAAGATCGAACTGTTCAAGGCCGACGGCAGCAGCGTCGTGCTCAAGGAAAAGACCGCAGTCAAGGCCGGTGAGATCGTCGACGCCGCCGTGATGAGCCGCAATGCGCTGGCCTCGTTCGTGCAGGCGCAGATCGCCGATGCGAAGGCCAAGGGCGTGCTGTTCTCGCTGCACCTCAAGGCCACCATGATGAAGGTCTCCGACCCGATCATGTTCGGCGTGGTCGTCGAAGAGTTCTACAAAGACGTGCTGGCCAAGCATGCCGAGGTGCTCAAGCAGGCCGGGTTCGATCCGAATAACGGTATCGGCGATCTGTTCGCGCGCCTGCCGCAGCTGCCCGAAGCGACCCAGGAAGCGATCAAGGCCGACCTGGCTGCCGAATATGGCAAGCGTCCGGGCCTGGCGATGGTCAATTCGGACAAGGGCATCACCAACCTGCACGTGCCGAGCGACGTGATCGTCGATGCCTCGATGCCGGCGATGATCCGCGACTCCGGCGGCATGTGGAATGCCGATGGCAAGCTGCAGGACACCAAGGCCGTCATCCCCGACCGTTGCTATGCCGGTGTGTACCAGGCCGTGATCGACGACTGCCGCACCCACGGTGCGTTCGACCCGGCCACCATGGGCTCGGTGCCGAACGTCGGCCTGATGGCACAGAAGGCCGAGGAATACGGCTCGCACGACAAGACCTTCCAGATCCCGGCCGACGGCACCGTGCGCGTCTCCGATGAGGCAGGCGCCGTGGTGTTCGAGCACGCCGTGCAGACCGGCGACATCTGGCGCATGTGCCAGACCAAGGACGCCCCGATCCAGGATTGGGTGAAGCTGGCCGTGAACCGCGCCCGCCTGAGCGGCACCCCGGCGGTGTTCTGGCTCGATGCCGCCCGCGCGCACGATGCGCAGGTGATCGCCAAGGTCGAGACCTACCTGAAGGACCACGACACCAACGGCCTGGACATCCGCATCCTGGCCCCGGTGGAAGCGACCGCCTTCTCGCTGGACCGCATCCGCAAGGGCGAGGACACCATCTCGGTGACCGGCAACGTGCTGCGCGACTACCTGACCGACCTGTTCCCGATCATGGAGCTGGGCACCAGCGCCAAGATGCTCTCCATCGTGCCGCTGATGGCCGGTGGCGGCCTGTTCGAGACCGGTGCCGGTGGTTCGGCGCCCAAGCATGTGCAGCAGTTCGTGGAAGAGGACTACCTGCGCTGGGATTCGCTGGGCGAGTTCCTCGCGCTGGCGGCCTCGCTGGAGCACCTGGGCAACCGTTACGACAACGCCGGTGCGACCGTGCTGGCCAAGACGCTGGACCAGGCCAACGGCCAGTTCCTGGACAACGACAAGTCGCCGTCACGCAAGCTCGGTGGCATCGACAACCGCGGCAGCCACTTCTACATCGCGCTGTACTGGGCCCAGGCCCTGGCCGCGCAGGATGACGATGCCGCGCTGAAGGCCCGCTTTGCTCCACTGGCCAAGGCCCTGGCCGAGAACGAGCAGACCATCGTTGGCGAGCTGGCGGCGGTGCAGGGCAAGCCGGTCGACATCGGCGGCTACTACCGTCCGGACGTGGCCAAGGCCAGCGCCGCGATGCGTCCGAGCACCACCTTCAACAGCGCGCTGTCTGCGCTGTAACGAAGCGGTCCCGCGGCTGCGGTGATCGATGAAGAACCCGCGCTTCGGCGCGGGTTTTTTTGTGGGCGCCCGCTGGGCAAGCGCCCAGTCGCTGCCGTATGGTGGCAGCAGGTCCTGTGGAAGTGGATGCATGCGCGGTCGCTGTTCCTGCCAGATCTTTCCATGCCCCGCCGGGGGCGCCGCATGAGCGCAACGCCGGATGCGCTCGCGCACCTGATCCGCGATGGGTTCGAGGAGTACCACGCGCGCTTCGCGGCGATCAGCCGGCGTGCGCGGCAGCGCTTCGAACAGCGGGACTGGGCCAGTGCGCGGCAGGACGCCGTGGAGCGCATCGGGCTGTACGACCGGTGCATCGCCGAAACCGTGGATGCATTGCGCCGTGCAGCCGGTGAGCGGATCGGCGAGCGCGCGCTGTGGCTGCAGGTACGTGTCGCCTACGCCGCGCTGCTGGTCGGCTTGATCGATGCCGAGCTGTACAAGACCTTCTACAACACGCTGGCGCGCCGGCTGTTCGCCACCCGTGGCGTAGACGGGGCGATCGAGTTCATGGCGATGGATGTGGAGCCCTCCGACGCCATTACCCATCCGGTCGCGCGACACAGCTACACCTTGTCGCCCACGCGCCCGGCCGATGCCTTCATGCGCGTACTGGGGGACTACCGCTTCGATGTGCCGTACGCGCACCAGCTGCGCTGCGCCGCGGCGATCGCGGTGCGCCTGCAGGACGATCTGGCGCACTGGGGCGACTACCCGGTGCGCAGCATTGAACTGCTCGACACCGTGTTCTATCGCGAGCGTCGGGCCTATCTGGTGGGGCGCGTATTCGGTGAGCATCGCTTCTCGCCCTGCGTGATCGCGCTGGTCCATGACGAGCGCGGCCTGCGCGTGGATGCGGTGTTGACCCGGCGCCGTGATGTCGCGCATCTGTTCGGCGTCTCGCGCAGCTATTTCCAGGCCGATCTGGCCACGGTAGGCGATGCGGTGGTGTTCCTGCGCAGCCTGCTGCCGGGCAAGCCGGTCGATGAGATCTACACCGTGCTCGGGCGTGCCAAGCAGGGCAAGACCGAACGCTATCGCACCTTTTTCCGTCACTTCCAGGAACAGCCGGGCGAGCAGCTGGTGCATGCTGACGGCACGCCCGGCATGGTCATGGCGGTGTTCACCCTGCCCAGCTATCCGCTGGTGTTCAAGCTGATCCGGGACCGTTTCGCCTGGCCCAAGACCATGAGCCGGCACCAGGTCGAAGAGAAGTATGCGCTGGTATTCAACCTGGACCGTGTCGGCCGGCTGCTCGACGCGCAGCCCTATCGGCACCTGCGCTTCCCGCGGTCACGCTTCTCTTCGGCCCTGCGCGAGGAGCTGCTGACCCAGTGCGCCAGCAGTGTGCGCGAGGACGGCGACGAACTGGTGATCGCGCTGTGCTACGTGCAGCGGCGTTTCCGTCCGCTCAACCTGTACCTGCGTGAGCAGACCGCCGAGGCACGTCGCGTCGCCGCGCTTGATTACGCGCAGGCGATCACCGACATGGCGCGCAACAACATTTTTCCTGGCGATATGTTGCCGAAGAACTTTGGTGTGTCCCGCCACGGGCGCGCGGTGTTCTACGACTACGACGAGCTGTGCCTGGTCACCGAGTGCAACTTCCGTGCATGGCCGACGCCGCGCAATGAGGAGGAAGCGCTGGCTGGTGAACCCTGGTTCGACATCGGCCCGCGTGACGTGTTTCCGGAGCGGTTCTGGATGTTCATGGGGCTGCCGGCGCCCGAGCTGGCGGCCGTGCGCGAGCATTTCGGCCATCTGCTGGATCCCGTGTGGTGGCAACAGCTGCAGGCAGGTTTTGCCAGCGGTGATTTTCCGGACACGCCGCCGTATGCCGGCGCGCTGCGGCTGGCTTGATTGTCCACAGGAACGCCGCTGCGCTACGCTGTCAGGTATCCACAAGGAGATAGTGCGATGCGTTGTTCCCCTATTCTTGCCCTGGCACTGGCCTTCAGCGGCGTGGGCATGGTCGTGGTCCCCGATGCGGACGCACAGACCAAGCGCGAGGTGCGCGAGCAGGCCGAAGCCAGCATGGTGCTTACCGGCGAGATCGATATCGGTACCGAAGGCCAGGTCGAAGCGTTCCGTCTCGACAAGCCGGACCAGGTGGACGAGGGAATCGTCCGGTTCGTCGAACGTGCGGTGCACACCTGGCGCTTCGAGCCGGTGCGGCGCCAGGGCCGCGCCGTCAAGGCGCGTGCGCCGG
>DMZT01000318.1 GCA_003484865.1 Stenotrophomonas sp. | reverse complement strand
AGCCTGCCGGCGGCGGCCCAGGCCATGGTCTGTGGCACGTTCGTGGCCAAGGACAGCGGCACCACGTTGACCCTGCACAGTGCGAACGAGGGGGTGCGGCAGATTCCCGGCCAGGCGCCCGAGCCTTACCTCCTCAGCCGCCTCGGCGACGAGCTGAAGCTGGCCGACCTGGACAACGGCGGCGTCAGCTCGCTGAACGTGCAGGAGGGTGGTCGCCTGCTCAGTGACCGCTTCAACGACTACCGCTTGCAGAAGGCAGCCACCTGCCGCCGCGCGACGGTGTTCCCGGCGGCATCGTGCCGGGCCGAGATCGGCACCTGCCTGAACGACACGCTCTTCGCCAGCAATGACCGCCTGCGTCAATGGTGTCGGGAGGATGTGCCGGCCGCC
Source organism: Stenotrophomonas sp. (assembly GCA_003484865.1). Classification (GTDB taxonomy): domain Bacteria; phylum Pseudomonadota; class Gammaproteobacteria; order Xanthomonadales; family Xanthomonadaceae; genus Stenotrophomonas. The sequence goes on along the minus strand of DMZT01000318.1, from coordinate 2,200 downwards.
TGCAAGCGTCTGCTGGCCAATTTCCAGTCCGAAGCGCGCGAGGCCAGGACGCTGGCGGCGACCCGGGACGATGCGCCGGAGCTGCCCGAGCCGGAGGTCTGCAAACCTGCGTCCGCGCAGTACGACCAGGCTGCCTGTCTGCAGGCCGCGCGCGACGCGATGGGGCAAGCGCTGGCCAAGGCGCTGCTTGGCGGGCTCAGCGCAGCCAAGGCGTCACCGCTGCCGGCCATACAGCTCGATGAGATCACCACCCTGTGCCGGGCACAGACCGGCGGCACGTTCTGCGCCAACGCTGCCGAGGCGTTGTGGGACGCCGGCCGCCTGATCCCGGCCCGCGATGCACTGCAGCGGGCGTGCGCCCTGGGCAAGGACCCGCGCGCCTGTGAGCGTGCGGCGCCGCTGGCCACGCTGGAGGCCAAGGCACTGACCCCGGTGGCAGCCACCGCCCTGCCCTGCGGCAGCTATGTCGCCAGCCAGGGCCTGATGGACCATCTGCCGTTCGGCGATGGCGGCATGCTCGACAGCGGCTTCGGCGGCAAGCTGCGCGCGCGGCTGGTCGATGGCGACATCCGTGTGCGCCATGACCAGGGCGACGACTTCGTGTTCAAGCGCCTGGCCAACGGCAACCTGATCGGCATGGACAGCTGGAACCGCTTCAGCTATTACGAGCGCACCGGCGAGGCGCAGCAGTGCAGCGCGCCGGTGGTCTTCGTCGAAACCCCGCTGCCGCAGGATTGCCCGACCTTGGGCCGCGAGGGCGGTGCGCAGGCGTGCTGCGCGGCCGGCAAGCTGCAGGGCTGCAATGCCGCCGGTCACCAGCTGGCGCTGCGCAACCGCTGGGCCGAGGCGGCGCCGTTCTATCTCAAGCTCTGCGCCGCCGGGGTACGCGAGGGCTGCGAGAACCTGGCCAGCGTCTACGAACACACCGGTGACGAGGCGCTGCCCGAGCAGATGGCCTCGATCTGCGCCAAGGATGGAAACGGCACGCACGTGGCCTGCGATGTGCGCGCGACCCGCAACTGGGGCCTGATGCGGGTCAGTGCCGGGCTGGAACAGATCGCCGAGCGCATGGCGACCGAGCCCGATGCCGAGGCAGACGACGCCGCACCGGCCGAGGCGCCCGCCGCGGCGAAGAACAGCAAGAGCAGCACCCGCAAAAGCGGTCACTGAGCGCCAGTGAGCACACGCAGGCCGTGCACCGGCCTGCGGTAAAGTAGCGCCCATGAACGACTTCGACCGCGTCCGCGCGTATCTGACCGACCTGCAGGACCGCATCTGTGCGGCGATTGAAACCGCCGACGGCCAGGCCCGCTTCACCGAAGATCTCTGGCAGCGCGCGGAGGGCGGCGGTGGCCGGACCCGCATCCTGCGCGATGGGGCGGTGTTCGAGCAGGCCGGGATCGGGTTCTCTGATGTTGCCGGCACGCGCCTGCCGCCATCGGCCTCGGCGAACCGGCCAGAGTTGGCCGGCGCGTCATGGCGCGCGACCGGCGTCTCGCTGGTCTTCCATCCCGCCAATCCCTACCTGCCGACGACGCACGCCAACGTGCGCTACTTCCGCGCCGAGCGTGATGGCGTGGCGGTGGCCTCGTGGTTCGGAGGCGGCTTTGACCTCACTCCGTTCTACCCCATCGACGAAGACGTGCGGCACTGGCACCAGGTTGCGCACGATCTTTGTGCGCCCTTCGGCGAAGAGCGCTATGCGGCGCACAAGCGCTGGTGCGATGAGTATTTCTTCCTGCGCCACCGCAATGAAACGCGCGGCGTGGGCGGATTGTTCTTCGACGACCTGCATGGCGACTTCGAGCGCGATTTTGCGTATCTGCGTGCGGTCGGCGATGGCTTCCTGGATGCCTATCTGCCGCTGGTCGAGCGCCGCAAGGACACGCCGTATGGCGAGCGCGAACGCGAGTTCCAGCTGTACCGCCGTGGCCGCTACGTGGAGTTCAACCTGGTCTATGACCGCGGCACGCTGTTCGGGCTGCAAAGCGGTGGGCGCAGCGAGAGCATCCTGATGAGCCTGCCCCCGCGCGTGCGCTGGGAATACGGTTTCCAACCTGAAACCGGCAGCGACGAAGCCCGCCTGGCCGACTACCTGGTTCCGCGCGACTGGGTGTAACCCAGCGCGCCACCGCATGGGCCGGCATGGATTTCGCATGCGGTGCATGGGTGGCACCCGTCGGGTAGAGCCACCCCATGG
>DMZT01000152.1 GCA_003484865.1 Stenotrophomonas sp. | reverse complement strand
CCAGCGGCGGGCACTACTGTTCCATACCCCATGGGGCCTTACGGTACCGCGCTGCGCACCTGCATCATCCCATCCACCTTGCGCCCATCTTCCAGGCTCAGCCGCAACGGCAGCTGTGCGCCTTCCTTCAGTGCCACCTCCGGCTGCATCAGCATCAGATGCAGTCCGCCAGGTTTGAGCTCGACCGTCGCCCCCGCCGCGATCGGCAATCGCTCCACCGCGCGCATCCGGCTGACCCCGTCGACCAGCGTGGTTTCATGCAGGGACACATCGCCGAACGCCTTGCTGCCTGCGGCGATCACCACGACCGCCTCGCGGCAGTCGTTGCGGATCCGCCCGTAACCGGCGGCCATCGGCATCGCGGCCGGCGGCAACCGCAGCCAGCCGTCACGCAGTGACACACAGGAAGGTTCTGCGGCCACTGTCGGCGCCGATGCTGCGAACGCACACAACCCCAACAATACGCACACGAATGGTTTGGTTATCATCGGCTTCGTTCCCTGTCCGCAACGAGACTGCAGCATGACGACGCTCATCGAGGTGATCAACCATGGCCCCATCCGCGAACTGCGGCTGGCGCGTCCGCCGGTCAATGCGTTGGACACCGAGCTGTGCCGGCACCTGATCCAGGCGATCAACCAGGCCATGTCCGAGGACGTGCACGGCATCGTGCTGTCCGGGAGCGAGCGCATCTTCAGTGCCGGCATGGACGTGCCGCACCTGCTCGGCCATGGCGATGACAGGCACAAGCTGCTGGACAGTTGGCAGGCCTTCTTCGGCGCCGTGCGCACCCTGGCCGAATGCCGCGTGCCGGTGGTGGCGGCCATGACCGGGCACGCCCCTGCCGGCGGCTGCGTGCTGGCGCTGTGCTGCGACTACCGGATCATCGCGCGCAGCCCCGATGCCGCCCATCCCACGGTGATCGGCCTGAACGAAGTGCAGGTCGGGCTGGTCGCGCCGGAAGGCATCCAGCGCCTGATGCGCCGCGTAGTCGGCCACCATCGGGCCACCACCCTGCTGGTCGGCGGCGAGATGGTGCCGGCCGAGCGTGCACTGCAGATCGGGCTGGTCGATGAGGTGGTCGATGCGGATCAGGTTGTCGCCCGCGCCGTGGCCTGGCTGCAGAGCCTGCTGAAGCTGCCGCGCCAACCGATGCTGCTGACCCGCGCCATCGCCCGCGCCGACCTGCATGAGGCGCTGCACGCCGACCTCATCCAGCTCGACCGCTTCGTGGACGCCTGGTACGCCCCGGACGCCCAGCAGGCGCTGCACGGGCTGGTCGCCAGACTCGGCAAGGCCTGAAGCCCGGCAAACGCCAACGCCCCGGTAGTGCCGGCCGCTGGCCGGCAACCAGACAATGAACGATCGAAGTGGTGCGGGGTTGCCGGCCATGGGCCGGCACTACCCTATAATTTGCTTTCGCCCACCCCAGGTTGCTTCCCTTGTCCGCCACGCACGAACCCGTCGTTTCCGAGCTGATCGACCTGCTCTCGCTCGAACGCCTGGAAGACAATCTGTTCCGCGGCCAGAGCCGCGATATCGGCACCAAGTACGTTTTTGGCGGCCAGGTGCTGGGCCAGGCGCTGTCCGCCGCCCAGAAGACGGTCGAGAACGGCCGTCACGTGCATTCGTTGCACGCCTACTTCCTGCGCGCCGGCAACATCGACCATCCCATCGTCTATGACGTGGACCGCACCCGTGACGGCGGCAGCTTCTCCGTGCGCCGGGTCACCGCGATCCAGCACGGCAAGGTGATCTTCTTCTGCGCCGCTTCGTTCCAGCAGGCCGAGACCGGCGCCGAGCACCAGCACAAGATGCCGGAAGTGCCGCAGCCGGAAGACATCGAGCCGAACCAGCCGCTGCCGCAGGCGGTGCTGGATCGTCTGCCGATCAAGGTGCAGCGCTGGCTCTCGCGGGGCGGCCCGTTCGAGTTCCGCCATGTCTACCCGCGCGATGAACTCAATCCGCCCAAGCGCCCGCCCTACCACCAGGTCTGGCTGCGCCTGAACGAGACCGTCGGCGATGCTCCGGAGCTGCATCAGGCTTTGCTCGCCTACGCCTCGGATTTCCACCTGCTCGGCACCGCGACCTTCCCGCACGGCATCAGCTACTACCAGCCGCATGTGCAGATGGCCTCGCTGGACCATGCGATCTGGTTCCACCGCCCGTTCCGCGCCGACGACTGGCTGCTGTACTCGCTGGACAGCCCCAGCGCGCAGGATTCGCGTGGCCTGGCGCGTGGCCAGTTCTTCACCCGCAACGGCATCCTGGTCGCCAGTACGGCGCAGGAAGGCCTGATCCGCGTGGTCGATGACAGTGCCGCGGCCGCCGCCGTGCCGGCCAAGGACTGACATGAGACAGATTTTCAACAGCCAGCGCGTAGAGACCGTGGAAGGCGTGGCCCAGCTGCTGCGCGACGCCGGCATCGAGGTCGCCGAAGGGTTGATGGCTGCGCAGGCGCGCGAGCTGAACCACGGGTTCCTGTCACGCATCGAGCGCGGCCGCCCGTGGGTGCGGGTGAAGCTCGCGGCCAGTCTGGACGGGCGTACGGCGATGGCCGATGGCCGCTCCAAATGGATCACCGGTGCGGCCGCCCGCGACGATGTGCAGTACTGGCGTGCGCGTGCCGGTGCGATTCTCACCGGCGCGGCCACCGTGTTGGCCGATGACCCGATGTTGACCGTGCGGCTGGCCGATAACGAGGTATTGCCGCCCTTGCGGGTGGTACTCGATGCACGCCTGCGCTCGCTGGAGTGCGCGCGGGTGCGCGAGGGCGGGGCGCCGACCTTGTACGTGCATGACGCCGCGGTCAGCCCGCCGGACGCCGCCGATGCGGAGTTCGCCAGCGTGCCCAGCCATGACGGTCGTCTGGATCTGGGCGCGGTGTTGGCGCTGCTCGCCGAGCGCGGCATCAATGACGTGCATACCGAGGCCGGCGCCACCTTGGCCGGCGCGTTGCTGGCCGGCGGCTGGGTCGACGAACTGTTGCTGTATCAGGCGCCCACGTTGCTCGGTGAGCATGGGCTGCCGCTGCTGTCCGGCCTGGGTATCCACGCGATGGAACAGCAGCGCCGGCTGCGCGTGGTGGACAGGCGCCAGGTGGGTGAGGACCTCCGCCTGTTGCTGCGCCCATAAAAAACGGGCCCCTTGCGGGACCCGTTCGATCATGGCGCGGCGCGGACGCCGCAGCCCGATCAGTAACCGACGTGTGTGCCCTCCTCTCCACGGGGCGCAGCACTCAGCGGAATAGCTTAACACTTATTTAACTTAAATCCCCCAGTCAGGGTGCCCTGTTACACTAGCCGCGCCGGTTCGCCGGTACACAAACGTCTTCAGGGCGGGGTGCGATTCCCCACCGGCGGTAGGTGCGCAAGCACGAGCCCGCGAGCGCTTCCCGGTCCTCGGGAAGGTCAGCAGATCCGGTCCGATGCCGGAGCCGACGGTATAGTCCGGATGAAAGAAGACGGTGCGGCCGGGCCTTGGTGCTCGGCGTGCACCTATATGCCTTGCGGCGTTTTTCGCTCACTTTCCGCGGAGAACGTTCCTTGTTTACTGGAATCATCGAAGGCGTCGGCCGTCTGGCCGCACGCGACACCCTTGGCGGCGATGTCCGCTTTACCTTTGACGTGGGCACCCTGCCGTTCGAGAACGTGCAGATGGGCGAGAGCATCGCCATCAACGGGGTCTGCCTCACCGTCATCGCTTATGACGCCACCCGCTTCCAGGTCGACGCCTCGACCGAGACGTTGGGCCTGACCACGCTGGGGCAGCTGGCCGACGGCGCCGTCATCAATCTCGAACGCGCGATGCGCCCGACCGATCGCCTGGGGGGTCATCTGGTCAGCGGCCATGTCGATGGCCTGGGCCAGGTGTTGTCGGTGCATGACGATGCGCGTGCCCAGCGCTGGCGCTTCGCCGCGCCGGCCGCGCTGCTGCGCTACATCGCCAAGAAAGGCTCGATCTGCGTGGACGGAGTCAGCCTGACCGTCAACGAGGTGGACGAGCAGGGCTTCGAGGTCGCCCTCATCCCGCACACCGTGGCCAACACCGCCTTCGCCGCAACGGCCGTGGGCAGTGCGGTCAATCTTGAAATCGATCTGGTCGCCCGTTACGTCGAACGTTTGTTGGGTGCAGGAGCACGCGCATGAATTTCGCCCCCATTCCGGAGATCCTGGAAGACATCCGCCTCGGCCGCATGGTGGTCATCGTCGATGACGAAGACCGCGAGAACGAAGGCGACCTGATCATGGCCGCCGAGCTGGTCAAGCCGTCGGACATCAACTTCATGGTCACCCATGGCCGTGGCCTGGTGTGCCTGCCGCTGACCCGTGAGCGCGCTGCCGATCTCGGCCTGGCGCCGATGGTCCAGGCCAACACCGCGCAGTTCCAGACCAACTTCACGGTCAGCATCGAGGCCGCCGAGGGTGTCACCACCGGTATCTCGGCCTACGACCGTGCGCACACCATCCGCACCGCGGTAAAACCGGACGCCAAGCCGGCAGACCTGCACCAGCCGGGCCACATCTTCCCGCTGATCGCCCAGCCGGGCGGCGTGCTGACCCGCGCCGGGCATACCGAGGCCGGCGTCGATCTGGCCATGCTGGCAGGCCTGGAGCCGGCTGGCGTGCTGGTGGAGATCCTCAACCCCGACGGCAGCATGGCGCGCCGCCCGGAGCTGGAGGTGTTCGCCCGCGAGCACGGCCTGAAGATGGGCTCGATCGCCGACCTGATCGCCTACCGCCTGGCCACGGAGAAGACGGTCGAGCGTGTGGACGAGCGCGAGATCGAGACCGAGTTCGGCCCGTTCACGCTGGTCACCTACCGCGACCGGATCGCGCACGACCTGCACTTCGCACTGGTCCGCGGCACCCCGGATGCCGAGCCGACCCTGGTCCGGGTGCAGGTGGAAAACCCGCTGGCCGATCTGCTGCACTGGCGCCGCGATGATTTCGGGGTGGCCTCCACCGATGCCCTGCGTGCCATTGCCGTCGCCGAGCGTGGCGTGATGGTGGTGCTGTCGGCGCCGCGCGACACCAACAGCCTGCTGGCCCGCCTGCGCCAACAGCCGGTGCCGGTGGTGCCGGGCAAGGACAAGGACGTGAGCCAGTGGCGCCGCAACGGGGCCGGGGCGCAGATCCTGTCCGACCTGGGCCTGGGCAAGCTGCGCGTGCTGGGCACCCCCCGCCGCCAGATCGGCCTGGCCGGGTATGGCCTGGAAGTGGTCGAGACGGTGGAGAGCACTTCATCGCCTGCGCGCTGACGCCCCACGATCTGCTTCGCAGATCACGGGCGCCTCTTAACCATCATCCAGACCCCCGCCG
>DMZT01000151.1:5142-5433 GCA_003484865.1 Stenotrophomonas sp. | reverse complement strand
CGATCCAGCTGCTGCGACTGATGACGTGGTCGGCCTTCTTTGCCTCATTGTCGAAGATGTAGAAGTCGCCCGGGTTGCGACCCGACCACGCCTCAACCATCAGCTGCCTGCCATCACGGGTGCTGGAGGTGATGAACACCGCATCACCACCAAATGCGGCCTCCAGGCTGCGATACAGACGGGCATCGGGGCCGTGTTCGTCGAAGAAGCGGGTGCGCGGCGTGTCACCCAGGTACAGCGCCCCCACCGGGATGGATGTGCCCGGCCGATAGATGTACTTGTGCACATCCA
>DMZT01000151.1:0-4960 GCA_003484865.1 Stenotrophomonas sp. | reverse complement strand
GATGTACTTGTGCACATCCACCACCGGATCGCGGAGCACGAGCTTGCGCTCTTCGGTCACCGGGTCCCAGGACACGATGGCATCCGGCCCCTGCGGCATCTCGGTATTGAAGTACGCCAGCCGGCCATCTTCGGAGAAACCAATCGCAGTTTCGATACGCCCGTTCAGTGCTTCATCGTTGACGAGCTTCCAGGTCGTGCCCGACCCTTCGCGGTAGTACAGCTTGTTGACGTTGTCGGTTCCCGCGCCATGCGCGAAACGCACCTGGCCCTGGTTGTCGGTGACGAAATCGGCGCGACGCACGGGCGAGCGCGCCACGGTCTGACGGCGGCCGGTGGTGACATCGAGCCGATCGGCACGGGTGAACGGGTCATCGTTGAACGGCCAGATCGTGACCAGCACGTTGCGGTCGTCCGCGGGCAGGTCATCAGCGAGGAACGCCGCCACCGCCTCCACTTTTTTCTGCTGGATGCGGGTACCCGGGCCGTTTCCCTGCACGCGGTAGCCGACCAGCAGTTCGCCGCGCCCGCCGTTGGCGTTCATGGCATACAGTTCACCGGTCATTCGAGGCTGGTCCAGGGAACCATGCTTTTCGGCCAGGCCGATCAGCACGCGCTCTCCACTGACCCAGTCGAAATGGTTGGCGTGATTGTTCCTGGGTGGCACAAACGAGCCCACCACCTCACCCCCGTCTCTGCGCAGAATCGCCAAGGCCGTCCGATCTTCCATCGGCACTGTCGCTGCGTAGTAGTCGCCGTTCGGCGAAATCTTGATATCGGTGAAGGCATCCCGGCGCAGGTAGCGCTCCAGATCCACCGCGCCGGCGTGGCCCGCGATGGCCAGCAATACCAGCAGTCCCAACCTTTGTACGTGCTTCATCCTTTCCCCCTGCTGCATCGGACCTCATGTCCGGGATCGCGATTCTAGGCGGAAGATCGAGCTGCCAACCAGAGGGATATTCCTGCTGATGCAAAAAAAATGGCACCGCGAACGGTGCCATTTCCAGGACCTGCATCGAGGAGAGAGTTCAATGCATGCCGCGGAACGCGAGGCTGAGCGCCAGGATCGACAGGATCACCGCGATGGTGCCGTCGAGGATGCGCCAGGTCTTGGGCTTGGTGAACAGCGGGGCCAGCAGGCGCGCGCCCAGGCCCTGGGCGGTCAGCCACAGGCAGCTGGCGGTGAACACGCCGGCGGCGAACGCCATGCGCGCATTGCCGAAGTTCTCGGCGATACCGCCGATGACCATCATGTCCAGCCAGAAATGCGGATTGATCAGCGAGAAGCCGACCGCCGAGATCAGCACCGCGCGGCGCGAGGTGCTGTCGCCATCGTCCACATGCATGCCGCCGCCACCGGCCAGCGCGCGCCGCGCCGACTGCCAGGCGTACCAGGCCAGGAAGGCGACACCGCCCCACAGCACCACGGTGGTGAGCCACGGCAGCGCCTGGGTCAGCGTGCGCAGGCCCGCCACGCTGGCGAAGATGAAGATGCCATCGATGGCGGCGCAGGTCGCCACCACGGGAATGATGTGCTTGCGCAGGATGCCCTGGCGCAGGATGAACGCGCTCTGCGCGCCGACCACCGCGAACAGGCCGATGCCGGTTGCGGCACCACTGAGCCACGCGCTCAGCCCGGCGCCGCCGGAAAGGATGGAAAACATGGGATACCACCTGTGTCTTGCTGGGGGGCGGTGCCTCGCCAAGGCGTACAGCACCGGATGGCGCGTATTGTCGCGCCGCAACATTAAAAAGTAGAGCTAAACTTACTTAACCATCTTTAGCGGAACTTAAGATCATGCGCATCGACCATGCCCAGCTCCGCGCCTTGGCGGCGGTGATCCGCGAAGGCAGCTTCGACCGTGCCGCGCAGTCGCTCAATGTCACTGCCTCGGCGGTCTCCCAGCGGGTCAAGGCACTGGAGGACCGGGTCGGCCGCCTGCTGGTCAAGCGCTCGTCCCCGGCGGTGGCCACCACCGAGGGTCAGGTGCTGGTCCAGCTGGCCGAGCAGACCGCCCTGCTGGAGCACGACGCGCTGCACCGGATGGGCATCGCCGATGAGGACCTGCCCCATGCCAGCATTCCGGTGGCGGTCAACCACGACAGCCTGGAAACCTGGTTCCCCGAGGCGGCCCTGCAGTTCGCACGGCAGACCGGCACCACGCTGGACCTGCGCTCGGAAGACCAGGACCACACCGTGGCCCTGCTCCGGCAAGGGGCCGTGCTGGGCGCGGTGACCACGCTGGATGAGCCGGTGCAGGGCTGCCAGATCCATGCGCTGGGCAGCATCCGCTATGCCGCCACCTGCACCCCGGCCTTCCATGAGCAGCACTTCGCCAAGGGCGTCAACGCGCAGTCGCTGGCCCAGGCCCCGGTGCTGGTGTTCAACCGCAAGGACGACATGCAGGCCCGGTTCGCCCGCCGCCTGGCCGGCAACGACCTGCCGCTGACCGCGCCGACCTGGTGGATTCCCTCCACCCGCGCCTTCGTCCAGGCCAACCTCGGCGGGTTGGGCTGGACCATGAACCCGCTGCCGCTGGTCAAGCGCCACCTGGACGCCGGCCGGCTGGTGCACATGAAGCAGCGCGCGTGGGAAGACGTGCCTCTGTACTGGCAGCACTGGAAGGGCGATGTGCAGACGATGGCGCTGCTGACCCGGGCGGTGCTGGCCGCCTCGGCGACGCTGGTGCGCAAGAAGCGATAGCCCCGGACCGGTAAGCGCCGACCGGTGGTCGGCTGTCGTACCGGGGCCGCATGCAGCCCTACACGACCTGACGACCCGCCCCGATGCAGCATCGGCGCATTCCAGCCGCGGGCACGTCGATGGACACCGATCCGGTCTACCTGCACATCCGCGTGGTGCTCAGCATCATCCTCGGCCTGAGCATCACCACCCTGCTGCGCGGGCTGGCGGGGATCATCGAGCACCCCCAGCGCCGCGGCTGGTCGTGGATCCACCTGTGCTGGGTGGTCTGGGCGCTGATCTCGGTGGTGACCTTCTGGTGGTGGGAGTTCCGGCTGGGCGAGGTCCGGCAGTGGACGTTCGAGCTGTATCTGTTCGTGATCGCCTACTGCGCCGCGTGGTACCTGCTGTGCGTGCTGCTGTTTCCGGACGATGTGCGCGAGTTCGGCAGCTATGAGAACTATCTGCTGCAGCGGCGCGGTGGCTTCTTCGGAATGCTGGCGCTGGTCACGCTGCTGGATCTGGTCGATACCGCCATCAAGGGGCACAGCCGCTGGCAGATGCTCGGCGATGCCTACTGGGTCCACACGGTGGTGATGCTGGCCATTGCCGGGCTGGGCATGGCCCTGCGCCAGCGCCGCGCCCATCTGGCCCTGGCCCTGATAGCGCTGGCCTATCAAGCCAGCTATTTCCTCGTTGAATACTTCACCTTGGCCAGCGACTGACCCGGTCTGGCACACCCACCGGATGCTGCGTTGCACCAAATCCGTACCGGAAAGGGCTAAAATTGCCTCCAAGGTACCGCTGTGACGCCCGTCTTCACGGGCGTTCCCGGCAGCGGCGGCATCCTTCCCATGTCTCCCTACCTGAGATCCCCATGAAAAAACTAGCGAAGGTCGTCCTCGGCCTGTTCGTGGTGTTGCTGTTGGCAGCGGCACTGTTCCTGTACTGGCCGCTGCATCAGCGTTCGGTCCCGGCTGCCGGCAACGACAAGCCGGTCGACGTCGTCCTGGTCGGCGGCGGCATCATGAGCATCACGCTCGCCACCTTCCTGCAGGAGCTGCAGCCCGACTGGAACATCCAGGTCTATGAACGCCTGGACGGGGTTGCGCTGGAAAGCTCGGACGGCTGGAACAACGCCGGCACCGGCCATTCCGCGTTCGCCGAGTTGAACTACACACCCGAGCTGCCGGACGGCAGCATCGAGACCAAGCGTGCGGTCGGCATCGCCGAGCAGTTCGAGATCTCGCGCCAGTTCTGGTCGCACCAGATCCGCGAAGGCCGCCTGAGCCAGCCCAGCGATTTCATCAACCCGACCCCGCACATGAGCTTCGTCTGGGGGGATGAGAACATCGCTTACCTGCACAAGCGTCAGCAGGCGCTGGTCAAGAACCCGCTGTTCTACGGCATGCAGTACTCCGAGGATCCCGCGCAGATCACGCAGTGGGCGCCGCTGTTGATGGAAGGCCGCGATCCGAAGCAGAAGGTCGCCGCCACCTGGATGCCGCTGGGCACCGACGTGAACTTCGGCGTGATCACCCGCCAGCTGACCGCGGGCCTGGAACGCAGCCCGAACTTCACGCTGCACCTCAACCATGAAGTGCGCGCCCTGCGCCAGAACGATGACAAGAGCTGGAACGTGACCGTCAAGGACCTGAAGTCCGACAACGAGACCACGGTCAAGTCGCGCTTCGTGTTCATCGGGGCCGGCGGCGCCGCGCTCAAGCTGCTGCAGCTGTCGGGCATTCCGGAATCGAAGAACTACGCCGGCTTCCCGGTCGGTGGCCAGTTCCTGGCCTTCCAGGACCCGGCGATCGCCAACCGGCATTCGGTGAAGGCCTACGGCATGGCCGAAACCGGCTCGCCGCCGATGTCGGTGCCGCACTTGGATGCGCGCAAGCTGGATGGCAAGCCGGTGGTGCTGTTCGGGCCGTTCGCGCTGTACAGCACCAAGTTCCTCAAGCATGGCTCGTGGTTCGACCTGTACTCCTCGGTCAACCACAACAACGTGGCCGGCATGATGGGCGTGGGCCTGGAGAATCTGGACCTGGTGAAGTACCTGATGGGCCAGGCACGTCTGAACGATGACGACCGCCAGGCCGAACTGGTCAAGTATTTTCCCCACGCCAAGCGCGATGACTGGAAACTGGTCACCGCCGTTCAGCGCGTGAAGATCATCAAGAAGGACCCGGAAAAGGGCTCGATCCTGCAGTTCGGTACCGAGATCGTGACCGACCAGGACCACACCCTGGCCGCCCTGCTCGGCGCCTCGCCGGGT
>DMZT01000147.1 GCA_003484865.1 Stenotrophomonas sp. | reverse complement strand
CCAGGGATGGGTTTACGGCGCGTCCCGGCAGGGTCTGACCGCCCTCGCGCACACGGAACCGGGAATAGCCACCGTGCTTTCCTCAGTGATACCCCACATCCGCCCGCACCTTGCCGCGGAACACCCGGTACGACCAGGCCGTATAGCCCAGGATCACCGGCAGCAGGATCACCAGCCCGACCAGGCTGAAGCTCAGCGACGAGGCCGGCGCCGCGGCCTGCCACAACGTCATGCTCGGCGGCAGCAGGTACGGCCACATGCCCAGCACCAGGCCGATGAAGCCGAGGATGAACAGGGCCAGCGTCAACAGGAACGGCGGCAGATCGCGCTTGGGATGCATCGCGCTGCGCCACAGCGCGGTGGCGACCGCCAACGTCAGCAACGGCACCGGCGAGAGCCACCAGAAGTTGCCATCGCTGAACCAGCGCGCCATCAGGCGCGAATCCAGGAACGGCAGCCACGCGCTCACCAAGCCCATGAACACGATCACCGCCACCACCAGCGGGCGGGTCAAGGTGCGTGCAAAGGTCTGCTCGCGGCCTTCGGTCTTGAGGATCAACCAGGTGCTGCCGAGCAGCGCGTAACCGAACACCACAGCTGCGCCGGTCAGCATCGAGAACGGGCTGAACCAGCTGAAGGCGCCGCCGACATAGCGGCCATCCACGACCTGCAGGCCCTGCACGAGTGCGCCGAGAATCACGCCCTGCGCGAAGGCGGCCAGCAGCGAGCCCAGGCCGAATGCCACGCTCCACAGCTTGCGCGAGCGGTGCGCCTTGAAGCGGAATTCGAAGGCCACGCCGCGGAACACCAGCGCGACCACCAGCAACAGGACCGGCAGGTACAGCGCCGACAGCAGCGCCGCGTAGGCCTTCGGGAAGGCCGCCATCAGCCCGGCCCCGCCCAGCACCAGCCAGGTTTCGTTGCCGTCCCAGATCGGGGCGGCGGTGTTCATCATGATGTCGAGCTGTTCTTCATCCTCGGCCATCGGCGCGAGGATACCGATGCCAAGCACGAAGCCATCCAGCACCACGTACATCAGCACACCAAAGCCGATCACCGCGAACCATGCCACCGGCAGCCAGGTCGTCATCTCCATCTCAGCGCTCCTCCAGCGGTTCATCGGCACCGGACAGCGGCCGCGCCGGGGTGTGGCTGCCGGCATCCAGGGCCGGGGCCGGGTCATGCGGCTTGGGACCGGTGCGGATGATCTTCACCAGGTACCAGACGCCCCAGCCGAACACGAACGCATAGCCGACGATGTACACGCCCAGCGAGAGCGCCGTCATCCACGCGCTCTGCGGACCCACGGCATCGGCGGTGCGAAGCACGCCATAGACCACCCACGGTTGCCGCCCCATCTCGGTCACGAACCAGCCGGAGATCAGCGCGATGAAGCCACTGGGCAGCATCCAGTTCCAGCCGCGGATCAGCCAGCGCGACTGCAGCAGTTTGCCGCGCCACCACTGGAACGCCGAGACCCAGGCCAGCAGCAGCATCAGCGTGCCCAGCCCGACCATCACCCGGAACGCAAAGAACACCGGCACCACCGGCGGCCGGTCGCTGGCTGGCACCGAGGTCAGCGGATCGAACGTGCCCTCCAGCGAATGGGTGAGGATCAGGCTGCCCAGGCGCGGGATCGCGATTTCGTAATCGTTGCGCTCGGCCTTTTCATTGGGCACCGCGAACACCACCAGCGGCACGCCCTTGCCCTCGCCTTCGGAATGCCAGTGCGCCTCCATCGCCGCGATCTTCATCGGCTGGTGCTTGAGGGTATTCAGGCCATGCATGTCGCCGACGAAGATCTGTACCGGCACCGTCAGCGCGGCGAAGCCCACCGCCGCCAGCAGCATCTTGCGGCCGGCTTCGCGGTGCACGTCCTTGCGCAGGTACCACGCCCCCACGCCGCCGATCACGAAGCAGGTGGTGATGAACGAGCCCAGGGCCATGTGCGCCAAGCGGTACGGGAAGGACGGGTTGAAGACGATCTGCCACCAGTTCTGCGGGTGCACGATGCCATCGACCATCGCGTAACCGGCCGGCGTCTGCAGCCAGCTGTTGGAGGACAGGATCCAGAACGTGGAGACCAGCGTGCCCAGCGCCACCATGCAGGTGGAGAAGAAATGCAGGCGCGGCGAGACCTTGCCCCAGCCGAACATCATCACGCCCAGGAAGCTGGCTTCCAGGAAGAACGCCGTGAGCACTTCATAGGTCAGCAGCGGGCCGATCACCGTGCCGGCGACCTCGCTCAGCCGGGGCCAGTTGGTGCCGAACTGGAAGGCCATGACGATGCCGCTGACCACCCCCATGCCGAAGGAGACCGCGAAGATCTTCTGCCAGAAGAAATACAGCTCGCGCCAGACCGGATTGCCGGTGCGCAGCCAGCGCGATTCGACAAAGGCCAGCCAGCTGGCGGTACCGATCGTGAAGGCCGGGAACAGCACGTGGAAACTGATGACGAACCCGAACTGGATCCGGGACAACAACAACGCGTCCAAGAGACGCCTCCGACTGGCTTCTGAAATCCGCACCAGTCTGGGCCTGTATCCGTGAAAGGCACATGCGACCCGGTGACGCGCTGCTTCACTTTGTCGCAGGTGGGTCGGGCGCTGGGCCCCCATACCCTTTCCGGCGAATGTCCCCCGGCGTCGGCCTGCGGCCGCCCCCTCCTCCTTTATTTCGCCTCCAA
This sequence comes from Stenotrophomonas sp., assembly GCA_003484865.1. Lineage (GTDB taxonomy): Bacteria > Pseudomonadota > Gammaproteobacteria > Xanthomonadales > Xanthomonadaceae > Stenotrophomonas. The sequence continues at coordinate 3,728 of DMZT01000147.1, read as the reverse complement.
GGGTATGGGGCCCCAGCGCCCAACCCACCGACCACCGCTTGCCTTCCGCGCGAGCGCACGCCCATGACCTGTGGCCCCTTCCTGCGGTCCTTGCGGCTGCTACGCTTGCCGGGTTTTCTACTACGGTGCCGCCCGCAATGCCCAGAACGCTGCCTTTGTCCCTGCTGCTGCTCGCCGCCCTCGGCGGGACCGCCCACGCGGCGCCCACGCCGATCACCATCGAGCAGGCCATGGCCGACCCCGACTGGATCGGCCCGCCGGTCGAAAGCGCGTGGTGGTCCTGGAACAGCCAGCAGGTCGAGTACCAGCTCAAGCGCAACGGCAGCCCGGTGCGCGACACCTTCCGCCAGCCGGTGGCCGGCGGCGTGGCCGCACAGGTTGGCGATGACCAGCGCGGCACCCTGGATGTGGACAGCCCGGTCTACGACAGCGCGCGCCAGCGCTCGGCCTTCGTGCGCAATGGCGATGTGTTCGTGCGCGACCTGCGCAGCGGCGCGCTGACCCAGCTGACCCGCAGCACCGAGAAGTCCGGCGCGGTCAATTTCGCCCGCGACGGCGGCGTGATCTGGCGCACCGGCCAGAACTGGTTCCATTGGACCGCCGCCGCCGGCGTGCAGCAGGTCGCCAGCCTGAAGGCCGAGAAGAATCCGGACGACGCGCCCAAGGCCGATACCCTGCGCGAGCAGCAGCTGCGCACCCTGGCCACGCTGCGTAACGATCGCGCCCAGCGCGAGGCACTCAAGGCCCAGGAAGCCAGCTGGCGTCGCGCCGATGGCACCCGCGCACCGGGCCCGGTGTATCTGGGCGCGGATGTGGAGATCGTCGACAGTGTGCTCTCGCCGGATGCGCGCACGCTGATCGTGGTCACCAAGCCGAAGAGCTTCGATGAAGGCCGCGGCGGCAAGATGCCCAAGTACGTGACCGAGTCGGGTTACGAAGAGTTCGAAGAGACCCGCACCCGCGTGGGCCGCAACGACCCGGAGCCGAACGCGCTGTGGCTGGTCGATGCCGTCGCCGGCACGGTCAAGCCGCTGTCGCTGGACGGCCTGCCGGGCATCGGCACCGACCCGCTGGCCGCGCTGCGCAAGGCCGCCGGCAAGGACGCCCTGAAGGGCAACCGCCCGGTGGAAGTACTCGGTGGCCCCGGCGCGCCCGGCATCCGCTGGAGCGCCGATGGCCAGCAGGCCGCGATCATGCTGCGCGCCAACGACAACAAGGACCGCTGGATCGCCAGCGTGACCCCGGCCAGCGCCAAGCTGGAGACGCGTCATCGCCTGACCGACAGCGCCTGGATCAACTGGAGCTTCAACGATTTCGGCTGGTCCAACGATAACCGCACGCTGTGGCTGCTGTCCGAAGAATCCGGCTATTCGCACCTGTACACCCAGCAGGGCACGGCCAAGCCTCAGGCACTGACCGGCGGCAAGTGGGAAAGCTCGATGCCGGTGCCCAGCGCCGACGGCCGCGGCTTCTACTTCCTGTGCAACCAGCAGTCGCCGGGCGACTACGAAGTATGCGCGGTCGACACCGCCAGCAAGCAGGTGCGTGAGCTGACCTCGCTCAACGGCGTGGAAGACTTCTCGCTGTCCCCGGATGGCCAGCAGCTGCTGGTGCGTTACTCCGGCGCCTACCTGCCGACCCAGCTGGCCGTGGTGCCCGCTGCCGGTGGCCAGGCCAAGGTGCTGACCGACACCCGCACGGCCGAGTTCAAGGCGCGCGAGTGGATCCAGCCCAAGCTGGTACAGGTGCCGTCCAAGCACGGCGCGGGCGTGGTCTGGGCCAAGTACTACGGACCGGAGACCTTCGAGCCGGGCAAGCAGTACCCGATCGCCATGTTCGTGCACGGCGCCGGCTATCTGCAGAACGTGCACCAGCAGTACCCGGCCTACTTCCGTGAGCAGATGTTCCACAACCTGCTGGTGCAGAAGGGCTACGTGGTGCTGGACATGGATTACCGCGGCAGCGCCGGCTACGGCCGCGACTGGCGCACGGCGATCTACCGCAACATGGGCCACCCGGAACTGGAAGACTACAAGGACGGCCTGGACTGGCTGGTGGCCACCAAGCAGGGCGACCGCGACCACGCCGGCATCTACGGCGGCTCCTACGGCGGCTTCATGACCTTCATGGCGCTGTTCCGCTCGCCGGGCACGTTCAAGGCCGGTGCCGCGCTGCGCCCGGTGGTCGACTGGCACCAGTACAACCACGGCTACACCGCCAACATCCTCAATACCCCGGACATCGACCCGGAGGCGTACCGCAAATCGTCGCCGATCGAGTACGCCGACGGGCTGCAGGACCACCTGCTGATCGCGCACGGGATGATGGATGACAACGTGTTCTTCCAGGATTCGGTCAACCTCACCCAGAAGCTGATCGAACTGCACAAGGACAACTGGTCGATCGCGCCGTACCCGCTGGAACGCCACGGCTATGTGCGTGCCGATTCCTGGCTGGACCAGTACAAGCGCATCCTCAAGCTGTTCGAAGAGAACCTGAAGTAATCCAGCGATGACGTCGGTGCCCACTGACGTGCAGCACGCCGCGGCGACGATCGATATCGTCGCCGCGGTCGTTTTCGATCCCGACGGCCGCGTACTGGTGGTGCGCAAGCACGGCTCGGACACCTTCATCCAGCCCGGCGGCAAACCCGAGCCCGGCGAAGCGCCCTTGGCCGCGCTGGCGCGCGAGCTGGAAGAAGAACTCGGGGTCACGGTGGACCCCGCCAGTGCCGTGCCGTTGGGCCGGTTCGAGGCCTGGGCGGTGCACGAAGCCGGACACCGCGTACGGGCCCACGCCTATCTGGTGACGGTGACCGGTTCGCCCCGCGCACAGGCGGAAATCGCCGAACTGGCCTGGGTGCCGCTGCGCCCGCCGCATGGCGTTTGCTTGGCACCGCTGAGCGCAGACCATATCCTGCCCGCGGCCGCGAACGCGGTGGCTGGGACCTAGACGTCGCGGCCTGCCCAACCAGGACACCGGATGTCAGCCTCGCTTCCCCCGCAATTGCCTTCCTGCACGCCCCGCCCCAGCAGGGAGGGTGCGCCTGCGTTTCTCGCCCCCCTGCTCAAGTCCGTGCTGCTGGTCTGCCTGGTCACGGCCGCGATGTGGGGGGTACTGGCCCTGATTGCGATACCTCTGTCGGGCTCGGAGGCGCTGCAGGCGCTACTGGCCGATGAGGACCTGCACTGGCTGCCTGGCTCGCTGCGCTGGCTGCTCACCCACCCGGTGCTGGCCAACGTGCTGCTGTGCGTGTCGAGCCTCTTGGGCGTTGCCGCATGCTGGGGCATGCTGCGTCGCTGGCGCTGGGCATGGGCACTGTTCATCGTGCTGCTGGCGGTCACCGCCGTCCTCAACGTGGTCGCCGCGTGGCTGCTGGATGACGCATTCCGCCACCTGCTGGCGCAGATACCCGGTGACACCCTGTCGATCGAACTGCTCAAGCTGCGCAGTGAGCTGCGCGTCCAGCGCGTGATCTGCAGCGGCCTTGCCGGCATCACCGCGCTGGCCTTCGCGGTACTGCAGGGCTGGCTGATCGTGCGCCTGTGCGCGGCCGATGTACGTGCGCTGTTCCGCCGCTGACCTGTTTCCCGCAGCGCCACGGTGCGCTGCACGACCTGCAAGGATGATCGTGTGACTGTTTCCCTCCCCCTTCTGCGCCGCCATGGCTGGCGCGCGACCCTGTTCACCCTGCTCACGGCGGTCAGCCTGCCGGCGGCGGCCCAGGC
>DMZT01000149.1:4456-5355 GCA_003484865.1 Stenotrophomonas sp. | reverse complement strand
AGTTCCACGACGCGGGCGATGACGGGCTCGGCCCGCACACGCTGCCGCCGCTGGAGGCCGAACGCGCGCACGAGGTGCTGCGACGCCTGCTGCAGCTGCGCAGCGAAGGGCTGCGCGCGCCGCTGTTGTACGGCCCGTCCACCGGCTGGGTGCTGTACACCGCCGCCGAGGCCAAGCGCGAAGCCGAGGGCCGCGCCAAGTGGCATGGCAGCGACCGAACCTGGGGCGAATCCACCGGCGCCGGCTACCCGCTCGCGCTGCGTGGCCATGATCCGTTCGCCAGCGCGGACAGCTACCGACACCTGCTGCACAACAGCTTCGTGGTGTTCACCGCGGTGCGCGAGGGCCGGGTGTTCCCGGGCTTTGACGAGAAAGGAGCCCTGCGATGATCGACCACGACCTGCTCACCGATCCCTATCTGGCGCTGCCGCTGGAGGGCGTGCGCCTGATCGAGGCCAGCGCCGGTACCGGCAAGACCTTCACCCTGGCCACGCTGTTCACCCGGCTGGTGGTGGAGAAGGGCTGGCGCATCGGCCAGATCCTGGCGGTCACCTTCACCGATGCCGCGACGCAGGAACTGCGCAAGCGCATCCGCGAGCGCCTTGCCTTGGCCGCACAGCTGGTCGAGCGCGCGCCGAGCGAACAGGACAGCCCGGAGGTCGTCCTGACCCGGGTGATCCTGCACCGCCAGCTTGCCCTCGGCGAAGAAACACCGGCCGCGCTGGCGCGTCGGCTGCAGACCGCGGCCGACGAAATCGACCTCGCCTCGATCTTCACCATCCATGGCTTCTGCACCCGCGTGCTGCGTGAGCATGCCCTGGAGAGCGGACACACCTTCGATCCGCCGACCCTGCTGCCGAGCGAACGCGCGCTGCACGAGGAACTCGCCGCCGACCTGT
>DMZT01000149.1:0-4183 GCA_003484865.1 Stenotrophomonas sp. | reverse complement strand
CCGGCCACGGTCGATGCGCTGACCTGGCTGTGGTCCTCGCCCGAGGCGCTGGCCGGCGATCTCGCCACGCTGATCAAGCCGTTGCCGCTGTTGCCGGCGCGACCCACCCACAGCGTCGACGACCCCGCGCCGCAGCTGCGGCTCGCCGCGGCCGCGCTGGCCGAGGCGATCGAAACCCACGCCGAACACGCGCAGGCGCAGATCGCCACCGCCTTCGACCGCAAGGTCTTCGACGGCCGTCGTGCCAAACGGCCGAGTTTCGATAAGGCCTTCGGCGAGCTGTTTGCCGGCCGCAGCGCGCAGCACTGGCCGCGCGGCGACAAGAGTCACCTGGGCAAGCTGCTGCCGGTGCAGCTGCTGGCCTTCTGCAAGGACGGCATGGAAGGCCAGTGCCCGGCGTCGCCGCTGTTCGATGCGTTGCAGGCCTGGTGGCATGCCGCCGATGCGCGCGAGCAGTGGCTGCGCCAGCAGGCCACCGCCTTCCTGCATGACCTGCGCGACGAAGCGCGTGCGCGCCTGGCCGAGCTGAAGCGGATCGGCCGCGTGCAGACCTACGATGACCTGATCGACGGTGTCGCCGATGCACTCGACGGCCCGCATCGCGCCACCCTGGTGCAGCAGCTGCGCGCGCAATACGCGATCGCGCTGGTGGACGAGTTCCAGGATACCGACGACCGCCAATGGGGCATCTTCCAACGCGTGTTCGGCGATTCGCAGGAGACCCGCGAGGCCGGCCTGGCACCGGCGCTGTTCCTGATCGGCGATCCGAAGCAGGCGATCTACGGTTTCCGCGGCGGCGATATCCACACCTACCTCAAGGCCAAGCGCCAGGCCGATGCAGCGCCTGCGCTGGACCGCAACTTCCGCTCGCGTCCGGCGGTGCTGCACGCGATCGAAGCGCTGTACGCCAATGCCGGCGAACGTGCCTTCCTCGAAGCCGACATCGCCTTCGAGCCGGTGCACCCCGGCAGCACCCGCGTGGATGCGGATTTCCTGCGCGACGGGATTCCCGCACCCGGCCTGACCGTGCGCGTGCTGCACAACACCGAGGCCGGCGATCTCAAGGCCGATCCCTCGCGCCAGCAGGCCAGCGACGCCTGTGTCGCCGCGATCCACCAGATCCTCGGCGAGGCCCGGCAAGGGCGCGCGCTGCTGCGCGACGTGCCGGTGCAACCCGGCGACATCGCGGTCCTGGTGCGCTCGCACAAGGAGGCCACGCGCATCCAGCAGGCGCTCGGTGCGGTGGGCATTCCCGCCGTCGCCGCGGGCAAGCAGAGCCTGTACGCCACGCCCGAGGCACACGACCTGCGCCTGCTGTTGCTGGCCCTGCTGCAGCCGGCCGATGAAGGACGCCTGCGCGCGGCGCTGTCGACCGTGCTGCTTGGCGAAGATGCCGAGGCGATCGACGCGCTGGAACGCGAAGGCGATGCGCAGCGCTCGTTCCAGGTGCGGTTGCTGGAATGGCGCGAGCGCTGGCAGCGCGGCGGTCCGTTCGCGGTGATCGCCGATCTCTGCGCCGAACATGCCGAGCGCCTGCTCGGTCTGCTGGATGGCGAGCGCCGCCTGACCAACTACCTGCAGCTGGGCGAACTGCTGCAGCAGGCGGCCGGGCAGACCCTGGGCATGCACGGCCTGCTCGACTGGCTGCAGGTGCAGATGGCGCATGCCGACCAGAACGACGAGCAGCAGCTGCTGCGCCTGGAATCGGATGCGCGCCGCGTGCAGATCATCACCCTGCACAAGAGCAAGGGCCTGGAGTATCCGCTGGTGTTCCTGCCGTTCGTGGGCATCGGTGGTGGCGCGCCGAACACCGAGGCCAACTGCACGGTATACGCCAACGGCCGCCGCGAGCTGCACTGGAAGCTGGACAAGGACGACAGCTGGAGCGTGGCCAGCACGCGCAGCGCGCAGGAACAGGAGGCCGAAGACGCGCGCCTGCTCTACGTCGGGTTGACCCGCGCCGAGCACGCGCTGTGGATCGCCGCCGGCGATCTCGCCGGCCTGGCGAAGACCCGCCTGGCACCGATGCTGTCGAACATGGCCGCCCTGCGTGACCACCCGGACATCGCCGTGATCGAAGGCCCGGTGGAGACCCGGCCGGCACAGCTCGCCTTCGAACGCGAGGGCGAACTGCCGCCGGTGCGCGCGCTGACCCGCCGTGTGCCGCACGACTGGTGGGTGTACAGCTTCACCCAGCTGGCACATGCCGATGCGGGCCACGATACCGATGCCGCCGCGACCGAAGTGCCGGCCCCCGCGGCCGATGAACCGGCCGGCGTGGACCTCTCCCTGGACGCCGAGCAACCGGCCGTGGCCAGCGACGAGATCGACCCGCGGTTCATGGGCAGCCGCTTCGGCAACGTGCTGCACGACGCGCTGGAGAACACCGATTTCGCGCTGTGGGGCGGATGGCAGGCCGGGCAGCCGGCACCCGGCGAGGAGGCCGAGGTCCTGCGTGCTTCGCTGCGCGTGGAAGGCTATGCCGAGCAAGACCTGGACGATGGCGTGGCCATGTTGACCGCGCTGGTCGGCCAGACCCTGACCGTGCCCTTGCCGGAAGGTGGCGCACTGCACGACCTGCCGGCCGATGCACGGCGCGCCGAGATCGAGTTCCACTTCGCGATGCAACCGACCGCCGTTCCCGCCCTGCTGGCCCTGCTGCACGCGCACGGACTGGTCCGTGACCGCCATGGCTTCGGCACCCGCCGGCGGCTGGAGGGCCTGATGACCGGCAAGATCGATCTCACCTACGTGCGTGCGTACCGCTGGTACGTGCTCGATTACAAATCCAACCGCCTGCCCGGCTACGACGCGGCTCGGCTGACGAGCGCCATGCAGCACAGCGAGTACGACCTGCAGGCGCTGATCTACACCGTGGCGCTGCACCGCTGGCTGCGCTTCCGGCTGGGCGCGCAGTACGACTACACGCGCGACATGGGTGGCATCCGCTACCTGTTCTGCCGCGGCCTGGATGCCGGCCGCGAGGACAGCCCCGGCCTGTACGCGCATCGTTTCGATCCGGCCCTGGTGGATGCACTGGATGCGTTGTTCGCCGGTGGCGAACACGCCCAGGCCCGCATGGCCGCCCGCGCACGGGGGGACGCATGAGCCTGCTCACCACGCTGTACCGCGGCAACGCGCTGCGCACACTCGATCACGCGTTGGCGCAGAGCCTGCGCCGGCTGCGCCCGGACACGCCCGAGGCGGTGCTGCTCGGTGCTGCACTGGCGTCGCTGGCGGTCTCGGAAGGCCATGCGGGTCTGGACCCGGGCCAGCCGCAGCGGCTGATCGACGCCGAGATCGAGTGGCCCGCGCCCGGGGGTTGGCTGGCGCAGCTGCGCGCCTCGCCGTGGGTGGAGGTGCCGGGCGCAGATGACGTGGTCGCCGGGGATGCACCGCTGGTGCTGGAGAACGGGCTGCTCTATCTGCGCCGCTACCGCGAATACGAGCGCCGCCTTGCGCAGGGCCTGCAACGCATCGCCACGCATCCGCTGGCGCAGGCCGATCCCGGTACCTTGGCCACCCTGTTTGGCCAGCTGTTCCCGCAGGCGCGCGAGGGCATCGATCACCAGGCGCGTGCCGCGGCGGTCGCGCTGCGCCATCCGCTGGTGCTGGTGACCGGTGGTCCCGGTACGGGCAAGACCACCACCATCGCACGCCTGTTGGTGCTGCTGGCCGCCCAGGCAGTGCAGGCGGACCAGGCATTGCCACGGGTCGCGCTGGCCGCGCCCACCGGCCGCGCCGCCGAACGCATGGCCGAGAGCCTGCGCCTGGCCGTGCAGCGGCTGCGGCTGGTCGGCATCGCGCCGGCCCTGTGCGATGCGATGCCGAGCACCGGCACCACCCTGCATCGCCTGCTCGGGGTGATCCCGGATTCGCCGCGTTTCCGCCATCACGCCGACAACCCGCTGCCGTATGACGTGGTGGTGGTGGACGAGGCCTCGATGATCGATCTGCCGTTGATGACCAAGCTGGTCGAGGCGGTCGCCGATGGAAGCCGGCTGGTGCTGCTCGGCGATCCGGACCAGCTCCCCTCGGTGGAAGCCGGTGATGTGCTCAGTGCCATCCTGCGCGCCAGTGGCGATGGCCTGGGCACCCAGGCCGATGATGCGCAGGCATTGCGCGCGCTGCTGGCGCCCGACGCGCTGCAACCGCTGGCACCGCCACGCCGGTTCGCGGGCCG
>DMZT01000148.1 GCA_003484865.1 Stenotrophomonas sp. | reverse complement strand
CAGCGGCCGGCACTACCTCAACGCCGCGCGCGCAGCGCCAGATCATCACGGCCTGGCACGCAGCAGCGCCAGTCCAAACCCGATGAAGATCGTGCCGACCACACGGTCGAACGCCTTGCGCAGCCCCGGCTTGGCCAGATGCCCGGCCAGCCCGCGGCCACCGGCGGCATACACCGTGTACCAGAACATCTCCATCACCGCGAAGGTGCCCACCAGGATCACGAACTGCGGCAGCTGCGGCTGGGTGAGATCAACGAACTGCGGCAGGAACGCCGAGGCGAACAGCAGCAACTTGGGGTTGCTGATGCCGATGATGAATCCATCGCGGAACAGCACGGTACGTGAACTGGGCACCAGCGCCGTGGTGCTGCCGACGTCGATCGGCGCATCACCGCCGCGCCAGGCCTTGATCCCCAGGTACACCAGGTACGCCACGCCCGCGTAGCGCAGCACGTCGAACACCATCGGCGAGGCCTTGAGCACCGCGCCCAGCCCGGCGGCGGAGATCGCCAGGGCCAGTACCAGCGCGGTCAGGCAGCCGGCCATGGCAGCGATACTGCGACGGAAACCCACGCGCACGCTGCGGGTCATCACGTGCAGCATGTTCGGGCCGGGCGTGCCGCACAGGACGAACACGGTGACGGCGAAGATCCACCAGGTATGCAGGTTCATGGCAATGCCGTTCAAGAGAGGTAGTGCCGGCCGCTGGCCGGCTCCCCATGATGCCTGACGCAGACAGCACCGGCATGCCAGGCACGCGCGGTGGCCGGTGTGCGCAACGCATTTGTCCGTCCCTGCACGCAGCGGGGCCTGACCGGTACTGCTGCAAGCCGGCACCGGGGCGCCCTGATGGCGCCCCGGTGCATCACCTGCGCATCAGCCCGCGATCAGAAGCGCAGGTCCGCGCGCACGTACCAGTAGCGCCCGCGCGGAATGTCGTAGGTGGACGCGTCATAGCCGTTGAGCGAGCACGACAGGCAGATCGGCGGATCCTTGTCGAACACGTTGTTCAGGCCGGCGCTGAGTTGAAGACCCTTCATCCAGTCGACCTTGTAGCCCACCTGCATGTCGTGGAAGGTGGTGGCCGACAGTTCGTTGGTGCCTTCGGCCTGGTTGCTGCAGATCGGGAAGGCGGCCACATCGCCGCACTCCTCGGTGAGCTTGGAGATGTGGCGCACCGTCCAGGAGGCGTTCCAGTTGGACAGGTTCCAGCTCAGCGTGGCATTGCTGGTCCACTCCGGGATCGAGCTGTCGGCCACTTCCACACCCGGCTCCTGCGGCTGCTTCTGGCCGGCGGCCCCCAATGCCTCATAGCGGCCGACGAAGGTGTTCTGCCAACCGAGCTTGAACTGCCCGATCTCCGTCTGCGGCAGGGTCCAGAACAGATCCACGTCCCAGCCATCGGTCTTGATCGAGCCCAGGTTGGTCAGCCGGTTGTTGAAGCTGCTGACCGCACCGGTCGAGGCGCGGGTGATGCCACTGCAGTACAGCGGGTCCAGTGTGTCCACGCACAGATCAAGCTGGGTTTGGGCGTTGATCGCCTGGATCGCGCCTTCAATGTGGTGACGGTAGAACGTCACCTCGACATCGAAGCGCTCCGACCAGGACGCGTTGCTGCCGAACCACGGGCTCCACACGAAGCCGGCGCTGAAGCTGCGCGAGCGCTCCGGATCCAGTTCCGCGTTGCCGCCGGTGGTGACCGATATCTGCGAGTTGGCCTGCTGGAAGCCGCCCGGCACGCCGAGTGCGGCACAGTTGGCGGCACTGCCGCGCGGCGGCGTGCCCCCCAGCCCGACCGAGCACGGATCGAACAGCTGCAGATCGGCACGCGCGGCCGAGCCGTACAGTTCGCCGATGGACGGTGCGCGGAAGCCTTCGGCATAGCTGGTGCGCAGCACGAAGTCATTGGTCACCTGCCAGCGCAGACCGTACTTCGGGGTGAACTCGCCGCCGAAGGTGGAGTAATCCGAGTAGCGCCCGGCCAGGCTCAGGTCGAGTTTTTCGCCGAGCGCGCTCTTGGCGAAGATCGGCACGCTCAGCTCCAGGTAGGCCTCGTTGACATCGTAGGAACCGGAGGTCGGCAGTGACGGCACGCCGTTGTAGTGGCCGATCACGGTCAGCGGATCCGGATCGTAGCGGCCCTCGTACTTGCGGTACTCATAACCGGTGGCGAACGAGACCGGGCCGGCCGGCAGGGTGAACAGCTCGCTGCTCAGGTTGGCGGTGAACAGGCTCAGCTCGTTCTGGCTGCGGTCGCGCACGACCGGCTGGATCCAGCGCAGCATGTCCGGGGTGATCGAGCCGACCCCACCGAAGATGTTCAGCGGTACGCAGCCGGGGGTGGCCGCACATAACGCGGGATCACCCAGCGCCATGTTGACCTTGTAGATGTCGTAGCTGCCGTAGTTGGTCTGCTCGGCCTTGTTCTTGCTGTACATGCCGTTGAGGTCCCAGAACCAGCTGCGGTCGGCGGCCTGGAACTGGCCGACCAGGCCGGTGGCGAAGTACTGGGTATTGACCTCCTGCTCGAACACGCGCGCGCCGCCTTCGACCGGGCGACGGCCGATCAGGCTCATGTTCCCCGAGGCGACCAGATCGAAGCCGAACGGGTTGTAGGGATTCAGCCCGGAGACCACGATGTTGTCCGCCAGCGGATTGCCGGTGGCGCCGTCCGGGCCGAAGAACAGCGGCTCGGGGCCGGCCTGGTTGGTGGATTCGCGGCGGTTGCCCAGTGCCTTGATGTACCACTGGATGTCATCGGTGAGGTCGAAACGGAACTGGCCGAAGATGCCCTTCCGCTCGGACGGGGTGAGCACCAGGTTGTACTCGGCGAAGTTGAAGCGATCGGCCGAGGTGAAGCAGTGGTAGTCGTCGCTGCGGTTGCAACCGGCGCTGCCGTCATAGCGCGGATTGCTCACGCCGGTGTTGGGCACGATGTTCTGGCTGGCGCCGGTGTTGGGGTCCACGAAGGCGAACCGCCCCTGCGGAATGCCGCCACTGCCGAAGGCCAGCCCGGTACCCGGAATCGGGAAGCGCGACTGTTCGCGGTCCCGTGCATACACCGGGTCCTGCTTGGTCCAGCTCGCGCCCAGGAACAGGCTGTAGCGGTCACCGCTGGTGCCCCAGGCCAGGTCCACGCCCTTCTGGGTGCCATCGCCCTTGGTGTATTCGCCGTAGTTCATCGTCACCTGCGCGCCGTCGAATTCGCGGCGGGTGATGATGTTGACCACACCGGCGATGGCGTCGGAGCCGTACAGCGACGACGCGCCGTCTTCGAGTACTTCGATGCGCTCGACGATGGCCAGCGGGATGGTGTTCAAGTCTGTCGCCGCGCCCACGCCGGAGGCGGAGGATTCGTTGACCCAGCGGATGCCGTCGACCAGCACCAGCACGCGCTTGGCGCCCAGGTGCCGCAGATCGACCTGGGCCGAGCCCGCGCCCACCCCGCTGCCATCCGGCGGGAAGCCGAAGTTGCCCGAGGAATTGAACTTCGCATTGAGCGCCGAACCGGAGCCGGTCAGCTGCTGCAGCACATCGCCGATCGAGGTCAGGCCGGTACGTTCGATCTCGGTGCGGGTGAGGGTCTGGATCGGCACCTGCCCTTCCACCTCGGCCCGCTTGATGCGGCTGCCGGTCACTTCCACCCGGTCCAGATCGGTCGTGCTGCGGGGCGCGTCCTGCGCGCTGGCCAAGGCCGGCGCAGCCAGCAACAGGCACACGGATACGGCAACCGCCAGCGGGCGGTGATGCAGGTTGTTCATTCGCTCTCTCTCCAAAGGAATGTCGGGCTGGGCTGCCGCGCCCCCTGCATGGCGGCAGCGTCTCCTTTGTAAACAACCTGTAAATGTGAAGGAGTGACGTGCGCCTCGCTTTCACGGGAATTCGACAAAACCGACTGCGCAGGGTCCAGCTATGGAGGCATCTCCCGTGCGACGCGTAGGAACGCAAATGTCGCTGTTTTCAAGGGTCGTTGAAGGCATCCAAGGCGGGCGTCGTGCCGCTGCTGCGCGAACGCCATCCGCTTGATGCCAGGATTCGGGTGGCGACCGGAACCTTGGCATTTGCGCCATCCAGCGCGCCGGAATCGGCTTCAGTGCGCAGCCGTTGAACGTCGCCCGCACGGGCATCCACGTGCTACACCGCCCATGATGCGGTGGGATCGCGATCGGCACGTGCTTCCCACGTCCGTGGTCACCGGTGGAGCGATGGACCGGTGATGCGAATGGCCCGCCTCAGCGGCAGCTGTTCATCCTCGAGTCGGCTTGCCCTCACTCCCTTTCACCCCGCGCCGTTATGCTTTCCGGCATGACTCGACTTCCCCTGTATTTCTTCAGCGCGACCGTCCTGCTGGCCTGCACCGGGGTCAGCCCGGTGGCCGATGCCCAGAACCTGGATGCCCAGCGCGCGCAGCTCAAGGCCGTGATCGACAATGCCGAGCGCGGCCAGTTCGATCCTGCCCAGGCGGCCGCATTGAGCCGGCACCCGCTGTATGGCTGGGTCGAATTCGCGAACCTGCGGCGCAACATCGACACCGTCAGCAATGCGCAGGCCCAGGACTTCCTGAAGCGTTACAACGGCCAGGCCGTGGCCACCAGCTTCCGCAACGTATGGCTGCCGGCGGTGGCGCGGCGCCAGGATTGGCCGACGCTGCTGGCCAACTGGACCGACACCTCCAACGCCGGCCTGCGCTGTGCACAGCTCAACGCGCGCCAGGCCACCGGCAAAGCCGATGCGCAGTGGGTCAGCGAGGCGCAGGCGATCTGGCGCAGCACCGGCAAGTCGCTGCCCGATGCCTGCGACCCGGTGTTCGCTGTACTGGATGCCAAGGGCGCCCTGAGCGCGGAGCTGCGCTGGGCACGTATCGACGCGGCGGCCGATGAGCAGCAGCCTGCGGTGATGCGCAGTGCGGCGCGCGGGCTACCCGCGGCCGATCTGGCCCTGGCCAACACGTATGCCGCCTTCGTCGACAAGCCCAACGCCAGCGCGCTGAACTGGCCGCGCAATGAGCGCAGCCGGCGCATCGCCACCGATGGCCTGGCCAAGCTGGCCAAGGCCGATCCCGGGGCCACCGAACAGCAGTTGCCGCAGTACGCCGATGCCCTGCAGCTGAGCGCCGCGCAGCGCGCGCAGGTGCTGTACCAGATCGCGCTGTGGACGGTGGCCTCGTACGGTCCCGACTCCGCCCGTCGCCTCAATGCGGTGCCCGAATCGGCGTACGACGAGCGCCTGCACGAATGGCGCACGCGCGAAGCGCTGTCGCGCGGCGACTGGCCAGCCGCACTGACCGCCATCCGCAAGATGGGCCCCACCCAGCGGGCCGACTCGCGCTGGCGTTATTTCGAAGCGCGCATGCTGGACAAGACCGGCAAACGCAGCGAAGCGCAGGCGGCCTTCCGTGAGGCGGCCCGTGCGGCCACCTTCCATGGCTTCCTGGCCGCCGACCAGCTCGGCCAGAACTACACGCTGTGCCCGTGGGAACCCAACGACAGCGCCCAGGCGCAGGCGGCGGTCGCGCGGGACCCGGCGATCGTGCGGGCGATGGAACTGTTCAAGATCGAACGTGCCGGCTGGGCCGTGGCCGAGTGGAACGATGCGCTGAGCCGCTATGACAACACGCAGCGTCGTCTCGCCGTGGAAGTGGCCCGCGACAACGGCTGGTTCGACCGTGCGGTGTTCTCGCTCGGCAAGACCCCGGACGAGCAGCGCCTGTACTCGCTGCGCTTCCCGCTGCACCACGACGACAGCATCCGCCGCGAGTCCGCACGCAATGCCATCGACCCGGCCTGGGTCGCCGCGGAGATCCGTGCCGAGAGCATCTTCAACCCGAAGGCCCGCTCGCCGGCCAACGCCATGGGCCTGATGCAGGTCCTGCCCACCACCGGCGCGGCCGTGGCCAAATCGATCGGCCTGACCAACTACGGCGGCGCCGCCAGCCTCTACGACCCCGACACCAACATTGCCATCGGCACGGCCTACCTGCGCCAGCTGATGAACAAGTACGAGGGCCTGCCCTACGTCACGATTGCCGCCTACAACGCCGGCCCGACCCCGACCGCCCGCTGGCAGTCGCAGCGCCCAGGGTTCGATCCGGACATCTGGATCGAGACGATCAGCTACAAGGAAACCCGCGAGTACGTCGCGCGCATCCTGGCCTTCAGCGTGATCTACGACTGGCGCTTGAACGGCGACGCGCTGCCGGTGACCGATCGCATGAACGGCCGCCTGCAGGTCAAGCGCAAGACCTTCGCCTGCGCGGCCAACGCAGACAAGGGCGGCGACTGACCGGCCCCGGTATGCCGGTTGGCGTCGCCTTGGCCCACTGCGGCATCATGGGCGCATGAAGATCTATCTTGTTGGCGGCGCCGTACGCGACCGCCTGTTGCAGCAGCCCCCCGGTGACCGCGATTGGGTAGTGGTGGGCGCCACCCAGACGGAGATGGAAGCGCAGGGCTACAAGGCCGTGGGCCGTGATTTCCCGGTGTTCCTGCATCCGGACACCGGCGAGGAATACGCACTGGCCCGCACCGAGCGCAAATCCGGGCGCGGCTACCGCGGTTTCGTGGTGGATGCCGACCCGTCGGTGACGCTGGAAGAAGACCTGCAGCGGCGCGATTTCACCATCAACGCGATCGCCTGCGATGAGGCCACCGGTACGTTGGTGGATCCGTATGGGGGCGTGCGTGATATCCAACAGCGGGTGCTGCGCCACGTCGGTCCGGCCTTCATCGAAGATCCGCTGCGCGTGCTGCGTGCGGCCCGCTTCATGGCGCGCTTTGCCCCAGCCGGCTTCACCGTGGCCGAGGAGACGATGGCCCTGATGCAGCAGATCGCCGCCAGCGGTGAGCTTGAGGCACTGGTGCCCGAGCGTGTCTGGCAGGAGCTGCGACGCGCCCTCGCCTCCGCGCGGCCATCCGCCTTCCTGCGCACGCTGCATGATGCCCATGCACTGGGCCCGATCCTGCCCGAGCTGGAAGCACTGTATGGCGTGCCGCAGCGCGCGGAGTTCCACCCCGAAGTGGATACCGGCGTGCACCAGGAAATGGTCAGCGACATGGCCGCGCAGCTGGCCCCGGGCGATGACCTGATCGGCTTCGCCGCGCTGACCCACGACCTCGGCAAGGGCCTGACCCCGCCAGAGGAATGGCCGCGCCACATCATGCATGAGCAGCGCGGGGTGGCCCCGCTGCGTGCCCTGGCCGAGCGCCTGAAAGTGCCGGTCGATCACCGCCAGTTGGCCGAAGCGGTCTGCCGCGATCATCTCAACGTGCACCGCATCGACGAATTGCGCGATGCCACCGTGCTGGAGCTGCTGGCCCGGTGCGACGGCTTCCGTCGCCCGGAGCGGATCGCGCAGATCGCGCTGTGCTGCGAGGCCGACAAGCGCGGCCGACTGGGCTTCGAGGACAGCGACTACCCGCAGGGCACCACGCTCACCCGCCTGCACCAGGCGGCGCTGGCGGTCCAGGCGCGCGACCTGGACCTCACCCACCTGAAGGGACCGGCGGTGGGTGAAGCGCTGGCCAAAGCGCGTACGCGGGCGATTGCGGCGGTGCGTTGACCTACGGGATCAACCGGCTGCGGCGACACCCCACGTCGGTTGCAGAAACCGTTCGAGCACATCAAAGAGGGTTATCTTCTCAAGGCCATATGCAACGCGGGCGCTACCGGATGGGCACCTCGAACGGCCCGGCGGGCAAGCCGTTGCGGTCGTAGAGCGTAATGACCGGGCTGCCCGCCCATCCATACCGGACCCGGGTAGCCTGCCCTGCGCCGTCGGCCTCAAGCACCACGTCGTTGCCGTCTATATGCGCCTGCGCGTAGCGGCAGCTGGCCTGGGTATCCCCGCAGAGTTCAAAACCGACCGGCGACAGTCCTCCGTGAGCGACCAGTCCGCTCTCGATGTCGGCAAAGGCAACACGCACGCCGTTGCCATCGCGGCGTGCCTGCACCGGCACCGGCCCGGACGCTGGCGCAGGATCGGCGTAGGCCAGATGAAGCGCGGCACGCGCCAGGCGTTGCCCCACTGCCTGCTTGTTGGCCGGGTGCAGGTCGTCGTGCTCGCCGATATCCAGCGCCACCACCAGCGCCGCGTGCGGATCGGTCGCCACGACCCTGCGCTGCGCCTCCCGCAGTTGCGCCCAGTCGCTGGCCTCTGGTTGCAGCGGCGCCGGGCCGAAGCCGGACAGCTGCACTACCAGCAGCGGCAGCGCGCTGCCGAAGCTGGCGCGCAGGCTGGCACGATAGGCGGCCAATTTCGCGG
The DNA here is from genome assembly GCA_003484865.1 of Stenotrophomonas sp. Lineage (GTDB taxonomy): Bacteria > Pseudomonadota > Gammaproteobacteria > Xanthomonadales > Xanthomonadaceae > Stenotrophomonas. Next base: position 1,128 of record DMZT01000148.1, on the reverse strand, counting down.
CATAGGCCCCAGCCTCGAACGTATTGGATTCCCCCTGGTACCACAGCGCGCCCCGCAGGCCATACCCGGCCAGCGGCGACACCATGCCGTTGTGGAGGGTGCCCATGCCCCACGACGACAGCCACGGCGCGGTCGGTGGCATGCGCTGGGCTGCCGGTACTGTCTGGTAGTCCCACGGGCCGGCAAGCGGCAGGCGTGACCTGTCAGCCAACCGCAGTGCACGCGGCTCCGCCGGCAGGCCTCCTTCGCGATACGTGTTGAGCACGTTGACCACCAGCGTGTTCGCACCGGCGTGCAGCGTGCCGGCCGGCAGCACATAGCGTCGCGCCAGCCCGGCACCGAAGCTGCTGCCCACGATGCGACCGTTGATCCAGGTGGTGTCCAGTTCGTCGATCCGCCCCAACTCCAGCACGCTGGGCTGCCCGGCCTGCGCGGCGTCGAGCTGCAGCGTGGTGCGGTACCAGCCCATGCCAAGGTGGTCGGCCAGTGCCGGCGCAACCCACGCCGTCGTGGGGGATGCCCTCTGCCAGGGACCGGTATCGTCAACGCGCCATGGCTGGCGCCTATCGGCACTATCGCGCTGCCAGGCCTGTTCCCACTGCGCACCCCAGGCCACCAGTGCCGCCGCCGGGTCCTGCGCGTACTGGTCCAGCACGGCCAGGGCCGGCGCCTGCCCATCGACCCGGCGCAGCGCATCGGCGCGTGTCCAGGCCTCGATGCGCGACCCGTTCCACGACGCATTGACCAGCCCCATCGGCACATCCACGTCGCGTTGAAGCGCGCGCGCAAAGTAGTAACACGTGGCCGAAAACCCCCGCACGGTGTCGGGCGTGGCGGCCTGCCACTGCGGTGCATCGGCGAAGCGCTGCGTCGGCACCGCGCTGTCCTGGGCCGGAATCTGCAGCAGGCGGATGCGATCGTGGGTGGCCGCCGCCAGTTCGGCGCGGGCATCCAGCGTGCGCTCCACCGGCAGGGCCATGTTGGATTGGCCACTGCACAGCCACACGTCACCGATGAGCACGTCATCCACGCGCTGCTGCCGCCCCTGCGAGGCCACGTTCAACACATGCGGGCCGCCGGCCGGCAACGCGGGCAGGGTCGCCTGCCAGCGGCCGCTGCGATCGGCGC
>DMZT01000150.1:13149-13358 GCA_003484865.1 Stenotrophomonas sp. | reverse complement strand
GCGCTGGCGCAGGTAGATCGTGCCGCTGACATAGCCCTGGTACCTCCCCTGTGCGGAGAAGATCGGATGCGAAATCGCCACCACCAGGCGCCCGGTCGCAGCCTGGTAGGGGTCGCTGATGAAGGGGACGCGGCGCTCCAGGGCATCGCGGTTGCCGGCGCTCTTGAGCAGCACGCCCTGCAGGGCCAGGCTCTGTGGGGAGGTCGCCA
>DMZT01000150.1:12608-12911 GCA_003484865.1 Stenotrophomonas sp. | reverse complement strand
CACGGTACCGCCGGCATCCACGATCAGCACCGAGTTGAAGCTGTTGGTCTGCAGCTGCAGGCGTGCGGCTTCTGCTTCCAGTTCGCTGCGATCATGCACACGCTGGCCGAGCAGGGTGGCGCTGTAGGCCACCTGCTGCTGCGCTGACAGAACGAAGTTCTGGGTCGACTCCGCCAGCTTGCTGGCATACACACGGTTGGCTTCCAGCGTATTGCCGATCAGCTGCTCGCGCTGCACGCGGTAGCTGGCATGCAGGGTATTGGCCAGCGCGATGAGCGCGCTGAGCAGGGCCAGGGCAAGGAT
>DMZT01000150.1:0-12401 GCA_003484865.1 Stenotrophomonas sp. | reverse complement strand
CAGGGCCAGGGCAAGGATCAACTTGCCCAGGTTCAGACGGGTGGACAACGGACGCATGCGGTTCACGGGCGGCAGGGTGCAGCACCAACCGGAACATGCGGATGGAACGGCAGCAGTGAAACAGTCAGGAGCGCACGACCCCGCCCCCGGGCGGTCAACAACTCGTTGGGCGGCGATTATTGCGGATTACACCCCCACGTGGGTGAAGTCGGCGCCGCCGTGGTGGCCCGTTCAGCGCTCCAGGCGCTTGCGCAGCACGCCGCGCAGATGATCGGCGCCGGCCTGGTCGAGCGGCCCGAGCACGCCGCGCACCGTTTCGGGAATATGCGCGGCGGTGTGGTCATCGGCCTCGAAGACATAGTGCTGGAACATCGCCTGCCAATGCGCACGCTGTGCCGGTGGCAGATCGCGGATGGCCAGCAGCGATAGCATCAGTGCGTTCATCGGCGCATCCCGCCACGCCGGCACAGGCCGCCACCAGTAATTGACCAGTACATTGAACGCCTCCAGCCCCTCCATGTGGTGCCACCACAACGAGGGGATGAACACCGCATCGCCGGGGCCGAGTTCGGCCACCTGTGCGTGGGCCAGCGCCTCGCTGAAGCGCGGGAAGCGTGCCAGGTCCGGTGCGGCGAAGTCGACCAGGCTGACGGCCTGCCCGGCCGGCGTGAAGTCCAGTGGCCCGATATACAGATTGCCCACCTGCGCCGGCGGGAACAGGGTGACCCGGCGGCGGCCGGCGGCCACGCAGGCCAGGTTGTCCGGCACGTCCTGGTGCGCGGCGATACGCGAGCGGTTGCCGATCCAGATACTGGCCAGCGGATCGTCCACGCCGAGCGCAAGTGCATTGGCCCGGCGGAAGCCGGGCAGGAAACTGTCCAGCGTGGTCGAGGCGACGTAGATCGAGGGTGGCGTCGGCGCGGTGGCGTACTTGAGCAGGGTGTCGAGCACGACCTTCAACGGAATCTGCTCGCGGCGGAAATTGAAGCCGCTCATGTCGGCGTTGTAGAACACACGCCCCTTGGCCTCCGGCGGCGCCGTGGTGGCGGTGACCGGCATCGTGCCGTGGTCGAACTGTTTGAGATGGGCGACCGCCGCCTGTGCGGACTGCGTCGCCGCGCTGACCAGCGGCCACTGCGCCACCAGCCCGCGGATCACTTTCGGTGTCGTCCAGCCGGGCAACTGCGCGTGCAGCTGCGCCGGATCCAGATCATGCAGTTCCTCGATCGGGCCGGGCATGGCAGACATCGGCGTCCTGATAGCAGAGGCGGGTGGCGCCCACGGTAGCGCGGGGGTGGCGGAAGCGAAAGGCCGCGGGGTGAGCGCGGCCTTCCGGTGCTGCGGGTCGGTACAGCCGACTCAGAACTTGTAGCGCACGCCGAACATGTAACGCGGCCCGGTCTGGGTGGCGTAGCGCAGCATGTTGGAATGGCGCGCGTAGGTGCGCATGGTCTCGTCGGTCAGGTTGATCGCCTCCACACTCAGCGTCAGCTGGTCGCTGACCGCGTAGCTGATGTTGAGATCGAGCTGGCCGTAGGCTTCGGTGTAGTTCGGGTTGGGCCCCTGGCCGCCGATGCCGTTGAGGAACTTGTCGCGCCAGTTGTAGGCCGCACGGACCTGCCAGGCGTTCTTGTCGTAGAACAGCACCGCGTTGGCAGAATCGCTGAGGCCGATCATCGGATACTGGTCGCCCAGGCTGAGGTTGTCGAAGGTCAGGCCGGATTTCACCTTGGTGTAGTTCGCCGCCACGCCAAAGCCGGACTGGCCGAACAGGTGCTGCACGGCCACTTCCCAACCCTGGAGGTGGTCCGAACGCTGGTTGGCCGGCAGGGTGACATCAAACCCGGCGATCGGATCACCCGGCTGGCCGACGATGCTGCCGGTCAGCTGACCGGCGGAGTTGACACCGGTGGAGGTCACGCCCGGGTCGCCGGCATGGTTGGTGAAGATGTAGTTGCGGAGGCACACCGTATCGGTAGCCACGCAGCCCGATGCCAGTGCCTCGTTCCAGTAGGCGCCGCCCACCGGGGTGTGCAGACTGCCTGCATCCTCACGCGCGATCGTATTGCTGATGAAGTTCTTGATGTTCTTGCGGAAGAAGCCGACCGAGGCGTAGCTGGCCTCTCCGTAGTACCACTCCAGCGAGAGATCGACGTTGTCCGAGAGCAACGGCTCCAGTGCCGGGTTGCCACGCGAGCCGGTGCCGCCCTGGGTGCGCACGATGTTGTCCAGACGCTGCCCGCTTTCGATCTGCGTCCAGCCCGGACGGCCGAGGCTGCGGCTGTAGCTGCCGCGCAGCGCCAACGATTCGCTCAGGTCCAGCTTCAGGTCGACATTGGGCAGGATGTAGTCGTACTTACCCTTGCCACCCACGAAGGCGCCTTCCTCGGCGTAGGTGATGTTGAATTCGTTGAGCGAATTCCAGCTGATGGAGGTCGGTACGCGAACCAGCGCCTGCGATTCCACCTCGGTTTGTTCGTAGCGCACACCCGCGGCGATATGCAGCGGCATGTTCCAGTCAAAGGTAGTGCGGTATTGCAGGTAAGCGCTCTTGGACGTTTCCGTGGTACGGATGTCCTCGGAGTATTCCGTCGGGGCGACATAGCAGGTGGGGCAGTCAGGCTCCACGCCATTGGCCACCTGGGCGGCACGATCGCGCAGGCGGTCGAAATCGAAGACCAGGAACTGGCCCGTCAGGCGCGGATCGTTGTGGCCGGAGAACGCCTTGAAGTACTTGCCCATGTCATCGGCGTACCAGATGCTGTCATCGTAGTCCGCAGGCGTACCGACGCCACCCCAGCTGTCTCGCTGCATGATGGCCGCGGCCGAGCGATTGTCCACCTTGGTGTGGCCCACGCCGAAATCCAGCGCAGAGTAGTCGGCAAAGCGGAACACGCCCTTGGCCTGCAGCTGCTCCACTTCAGACTTGTTGTAGCTGTTCTGGAAGACCGAGCCGGTCACCAGGGCATCCGACGCCTGGATGCCGCCAGGAGGCAGTGCGATGTTGATGATGGGGAGGTCGCCGCTGTAATCCACCGTGGTCTTGCCACGCACGTAAGCGGCGACGCCCAGCACGCCCGCCGAGCCGTAGGGGCCATCGGGCTGCGATTCGGCACTGGCGCGGTTGTAGTCGAAGGACAGGTCCAGCGCGTCGTTGACCTCCCACTCGACGTTGAAGCCCACCGCTTCCATGTTGTTCTTGGTCGCCAGCTTCATGCCGCCCATGGCCACGTCGCCGTTGACCACGTCTTCGCTGTAGACGATAGGCGCGGCAACCGGGCCGTTGGTCCAGGTGCTGTCGCCAGGGCCATAGTTGAACCACACCGACAGTTCGCTGCGCTGCTGCTGGACCTTGTTTTCCACATAGGTGTAGTCCAGCGTGGTGGTCACGTTGTCCAGCGGCTTCCACTGGAACGTGGCCTGCCCGTTGGTGCGCTGCCGCTGCACCGCATTGACGTTGTAGGCCGAGTTCTGCGGGCGGCCATAGATATCATCGGCGCCCGGGCGGTTGGTGATCCGGTCGGCATAGCCCGTGCCTGGTTGTGGCAACGCCCGCCAGTCGGTGGTGTCGCTGCCACGAAGGGTCGCCCAGCCTTCGGCCACGGTCGCCTGGTTGAAGCCCGAGTCGCGTTCCTGATGGCTGGCACTGAGTGCAACACCGAAGCGTCCGTCGGCGTAGGTCTGGCTGAAGATGCCCGATAGCTCACCGGTGATGTTGGACCCTTGCAGCGTGCGCGGCACGTTGTCGTTGGAGGTGTCGTGCACCGCCTTCAGGCCCAGGCTGACGACCGGCGCCGCCTCCAATGGACGCAGCGTCTTTATGTTGATGGTGGCGCCGATGCCGCCCGTCGGATTGTCGGCGCGGGTGGTCTTGTAGACCTCGACGGCCGAAATCGATTCGGAGGCGATATTCGCAAAGTCGAACGATCGCGAACCGTTCAGGCCAGCACCGCCGTTGCCGAGGTTGGACGCCGGCATCTGCCGGCCGTTCAGGAGCACCAGGTTGTAGTCCGGGCCGATGCCGCGCACGGTGACTTTGGAGCCCTCGCCGCTGGAGGTGCGGTCGATCGACACGCCGCTGATGCGCTGCAGCGATTCGGCCAGGTTGGTATCCGGGAACTTGCCGATGTCCTCGGCAATGATGCCGTCGACCACCCCCTGGCTGTCGCGCTTGAGGTTCATCGACGAGGTGAGGCTGCCACGGATGCCGGTGACCTGCACCGCATCCAGCGTGGTGGGATCGACGCCATCGGGGGCCGTCGTGGTGTTCTCTCGGGCCGCAGGATCCTGCGCCCAGGCCGGGCCGGCCAGGACAGCGAGAAGTGCGGAGGTGAGCATCGCCTTGCGGGGTACGGCCTTGTACGTCTTCATGATGATCCCTCCCCAGGGAATTCGATCGTGGCGGTTCTGCGTTGTGTCGGCGCGGGGTCCAGTGCGCACGGCCCGGATTGGAGCCATGGTTGACAGCGTTGTCAACAAACGCACGTGGCGATGCGCTTGCGGCCGACGCCGAGCTGTGTCGTGCGTTGCAGTCGGGACGGCTGCGCGCGCGGCGGAAACACTGCAGCACGGGCGTTGTAGCTCGATTCTGCGGGGACGTGGGCCGCCGGAATGGCGATGCTGATCTGTTGTGCAGTGCAGAACGAAACTGCGCGAAGGCATTCGGGCGCGTGCACTGCAGCATCGGCCGACCCTCGGATCCGATTGCTGACAGCGCTGGACAATCGCGGTCCAAGCAGGTTCCATGTCTGGCCGCCGACTGGCCGGCACTCCCAATCTGGAAGGACATGCAATGGACACTCCTGCTGCCGTCCGCGGACAACATGTGCAAAGCAATGGCGTTGCACTGGCCGTGGTCACCGCCATCTTTTTCATGTGGGGCTTCCTCACCTGCCTCAACGACATCCTGATCCCGCACCTCAAGGCCGCGTTCGCCCTGACCTGGGTGCAGGCGATGCTGGTCCAGTTCACCTTCTTCGGTGCGTACTTCCTGATGTCGCTCCCCGCCGGGCGCCTGGTCGCGGCGGTGGGTTACAAGCGCGGCATCGTGGCCGGGCTGGCCATTGCCGGTGTGGGCGCGTTGCTGTTCTGGCCGGCCGCGCAGGCGCATGTGTACGGCCTGTTCCTCGGCGCGCTGTTCGTGCTGGCCACCGGCATCACCGTGCTGCAGGTGGCCGCCAATCCCTACGTTGCGCTGCTCGGGCCGGAACAGACCAGTTCCAGCCGGCTGACGTTGGCGCAATCGATGAATGCGCTGGGCACCACCATCGCGCCGCTGTTCGGTGGCCTGCTGATCCTCTCGGCCGCGCCGCGCACGGCCGATGAGCTGGCGCTGCTGCCGCACGCTGAAGCGCTCGCGTATCGCGCTGCTGAAGCGCAATCGGTGCAGGTGCCGTACTTCGGCCTGGCAGTGGCGCTGTTCGTGCTGGCGGTGGCGATCTGGATGTTCCGCCTGCCGACCATTCCCGGCGTGGAAGGCGAGGCTGCCACCGGCAGGGGCCGCCTGCGCGATGCGCTGCGCCACCGCCACCTGCGCTATGGCGTGCTGGCGATCTTCTTCTATGTGGGTGCGGAAGTCTCGATCGGCAGCGTGCTGGTCAACTTCCTTTCGATGCCGGGTATCGGTGAGGGGCTGACCGAGCAGGAAGCCACGCGCTACGTGTCCTTGTACTGGGGCGGCGCGCTGGTCGGGCGTCTGCTCGGTGCGGCATTGCTGACCCGTCTGGATCCGCGCCGCATGCTGGGGGTCTTCGCGTTGATCGTCATGGCCCTGCTGGCGGTGACGATGCTGGGCAGCGGCAACCTGGCCAAGTGGAGTGTGGTCAGCATCGGCCTGTTCAATTCGATCATGTTCCCGACCATCTTCGCCTTGGCGATTGCCCGCCTCGGTACGCTGACCGGCCAGGCATCGAGCCTGCTGGTGATGGCGATCGTCGGTGGGGCGGTGATCCCGCTGGCGATGGGTTGGCTGGCCGACCATCATGGGCTGCAGGTGTCCTTCCTGCTGCCGATGCTGTGCTACCTGTTCATTGCGTTCTACGCGTGGCGCGGTTCGCGCCACAGCGGCTGAGGCAGGCGATCAGCGGCGACGCGGTGGGTGCGTGGATTCGCGCACCAGCACCGCGTGATCGACGGTGATCATGGTGCCGGCGTCCGGCGAGCGGATGTGATCGATCAACTGCTCGGTGGCCAGCCGCCCCATTGCGGCGGTCGGCTGCCGCACCGTGGTCAGCGCCGGGTAGATATGCCCGGCGATCGGGGTGTCATCGAAGCCGCAGACCGACAGGTCCCGGGGGATGCGCAGGCCGCGTTGGCCGGCGACGCGGAACACTGCGGCGGCCATGTCGTCGTTGGCGGCGAAGATCGCCGTGGGTGGCTCTGCCAGATCCAACAGGGCGTTGGCCGCGTCGATGCCGGATTCGAACGAGAACTGGCCGTTGACCACCAGCGCCGGGTCGTACTCGATCCCGTACTGGCGCAGCGCCTGGCGATAGCCGGCGTGGCGCCACTGGCAGGCGCCATGCGCGCGCGGGCCCTTGATGTGGCCGATGCGGCGGTGGCCCTGCGCGACCAGGTGGCCGATCAGTTCGACCACCGCCGTGGTCTCGTCCATGCGCACGCCGATGCAGCCTTCGGGGTGCCGCGGCGCAATGGAGGCATACGGAATTTCGTGTTCTTCCAGATAGGCCAGCACCACTGCGTCGTCGGTCAGTGGCGGGATCAGCACCACCCCGTCGGGGCGCGAATTCTCGAACAGCGCGGCCAGATCGGGCAAGGTGCGGCGCGCCGTGCCGACCGGGCCCAGGATCAGGTTGTAGTGGTTGGCGTGGCACGCCTCCAGCATCCCGTTCTGGATTTCCATCAGGTAATTGCGCGAGGGGTTGTTGTAGACCAGCGCCAGCGCATACGAGCGCTGACCGGCCAGGCTGCGCGCCGAGAGATTGGGTTTGTAGCCGAGGCGGGCCACCGCGGCCAGTACGCGATCGCGGGTTTCCACGCGCACGTTGGGCTCGTTGTTGAGCACGCGGGACACCGTCTTGATCGATACACCCGCAACGGCGGCGACATCCTCGATACGCCTACGCATGGTGCGGGGGTTCCTCTTGGAGGGGCGGGCGGGCAGCTGCCGATGGTAGTGCGGGTGTGTCACATCGATGTTGCCGATGCAGGCGGATGTTGCCATGCCGGCGACGTGCGTGGCGGGTTCGTGTTTTTCCATGCCGCGATGCAGCAGTTCACGGGAGGGGCGGACACACGCTGCGCCGGCGATCCCTGCTGCAGCGGGACTTCGGCCGCAACCCTGCCCGACCGTGGTTGACAGCGTTGCCATGGGCTTATATGACAGCGCTGTCAGACAGGGGCGCTGACCGACGCAGTATCGCTACCCCGCCGGCCATCGACATCGCAGCGCGAGCGGTGCCCGGCTGCGGTCGCGCCCGTCCCGTTCGCGCGTATTTCATCAGAGGAAGATGTCCAGTGACCAGCTCCAACAAGACGATTCTCGCCACCTGCCTGCTGGCCGCGCTGGCCTCGACGGCCGGTGCCGCACCGGCCACCGGTGAACGCCTGCAGGACTGGCCCCACGTGGCCAGCGCGATCGCGCCGGATGCCGCGCTTGAGGCGCGGGTGCGGGAAATCGTGGCGGAGATGACGCTGGCGCAGAAGGTGGGCCAGATGACCCAGCCCGAGATCAAGATGATCACGCCCGATGAGGTCCGCCAGTACTACATCGGCTCGGTTCTCAACGGTGGCGGCTCCTGGCCGGGCATGGACAAGCACGCCACGGTGGCGCAGTGGCTGCAACTGGCCGATGCCTATCGCGCGGCCTCGCTGGCCACCGATGCACGCACGCCGATCCCGGTGATCTGGGGCACCGATGCGGTGCACGGTCACAACAACGTCTACGGCGCCACGCTGTTCCCGCACAACATCGGCCTGGGCGCGGCGGGCGACGCCGCCCTGATCGAGCGGATCGGCCAGGCCACCGCACACGCGGTGCGCGCGACCGGCATCGACTGGGTGTTCGCGCCGACCCTGGCGGTGGCGCACGATCCGCGCTGGGGCCGTACCTACGAAAGCTATTCCTCCGATCCACATGTGATCCGCGCCTTCGCACAGGCCTACGTCAAGGGCGCGCAGGGACGTTTCGGCGATGACGGCAACGTGGTCGCCACGGCCAAGCACTACATCGGCGATGGCGCGACCGACAACGGCCGCGACCAGGGTGAGGCGCTGGTCGACAAGGCCACGATGATCAACGTGCACGGGCAGGGCTACTACGGCGCGCTCGGCGAAGGCGTGCAGACGGTGATGGCGTCGTTCAACAGCTGGAACGACCGCAGTGGCGGGGTCGACTACGGCAAGATGCACGGCAACAAAGCCCTGCTGACCGGTGCGCTGAAAGAGAAGATGGGCTTCGACGGTTTCGTCGTGTCCGACTGGAACGGCATCGCCCAGGTGCCGGGCTGCCGCAACGACAGCTGCGCGCAGGCGATCAACGCCGGCATCGACATGGTGATGGTGCCCGACGACTGGAAGGCCTTCATCGCCAACACCATGGCCCAGGTGGAGCGCGGGGAGATCCCGATGGCGCGCATCGATGATGCGGTCACCCGCATCCTGCGCGTGAAGCTGCGTGCAGGCCTGTTCGATCACAAGCCGTCGGACAGCCGCTACGCCGGTGATGTCGCTGCCGTGCAGCACCGTGAGCTGGCGCGCCAGGCGGTGCGCGAGTCGCTGGTGCTGCTCAAGAACGATGCGAAGGTTCTGCCGCTGCGCCGCGATGCACGCGTCATGGTGGTCGGCAAGAGTGCCGACAACCTGTCCGATCAGTCCGGCGGCTGGTCGCTGACCTGGCAGGGCACCGAGAACCGCAATGCCGATTTCCCCCACGCTGATTCGGTGCTGGGGGCGTTGCGTGCCGAGCTGGGCACACAGAACGTTGCCTACAGCGCTGATGCCACCGCGCTGGATCCCACCCGGTTCGATGTGGTGGTGGCGGTGATTGGCGAGACGCCGTACGCCGAGACCAACGGCGACATCCTGGCCTCTGATTCGGTCAGCCACAGCCGCGCCTATCCGCAGGATCTGGCGGTGCTGCGCGCGGCCCAGGCCAGTGGCAAGCCGGTGGTGACCGTGTACTTCTCCGGGCGTCCGATGTACACCAACGACCTGCTCAACCAATCGCAGGCCTTCGTGGCGGCGTGGCTGCCGGGCACCGAGGGCAAGGGCATCACCGATGTGCTGGTGGCCGGCAAGGATGGCAAGCCCGTGCATGATTTCCGCGGGCGCCTGAGCTTCCCGTGGCCGGGCGTTCCCTGCCCGGCGCCGATCGACCGGCCGGACCCGAAGCGTCCGCCGCTGTTCGCGCTGGGTCACGGCCTGGCCTACAGCTCGCCCGGCACGCTGACGCGCCTTCCCGAAGCCAATCCGGACAACTGCGGCGAGGTGACCACCCTGCCGATCTTCAACCGGGCTGACACGCCACCGTTCGCGCTGCATGTGGCGGCCGGCGGCGCGACCCAGCCGCTGGGCAACGACCTCAACGCCACGCTGCGCTGGCCGGCCGCCGCGCCGGTAGTGCAGGTGCGCACCGTGCAGGTCAACACCCAGCAGGACGCGAAGGAAGTCACGTGGCTGGCACCGGCGCAGTTGATCGCGCGCAGCACCTCGCGGCGCAACCTGGGCGCGCTGGCGCGCAACCACGGCGCGCTGCAGTTCGACCTGCAGCTGGTGCAGCGCCCGACATCGCCGGTGACGGTGAGCATGCAGTGCGGCACCGGCTGCGACGGCGGCGTGGATATCGCGCCGCTGCTGACCACGCTGGCGCCGGGCCAGAAGCAGACCGTGACCGTGCCGCTGGCGTGCTTTGCCAAACGCGGCGTGGACCTGGGCGCGGTGGAAGCGCCGTTCGTGGTGAGCGCCGACACGCCGTTTGCGGCGGCGTTTACCCAGGTGCGCGTGTCGGTGAATGCAGACAAGGCGCCGGGCGTGGTGCGCTGCCCGTAGAGCCGGGCTCTGCCCGGCCGGCGTTCGGCGGAGGATGTGTGGAGCCGGCCAGCGGCCGGCACTACCCGGGCACCCTCTCAACGAAAAAGGCCCCGCAGTGCGGGGCCTCTTTCTGTCCGGATGCTGCGCCGATCAGCGCTTCATCGAACCGAAGAACTCGTCGTTGGACTTGGTGTTCTTCATCTTGTCGAGCAGGAATTCCATTGCGGCCATTTCATCCATCGGATGCAGCAGCTTGCGCAGGATCCAGATCTTCTGCAGCAGTTCCGGTTCGATCAGCAGATCTTCGCGGCGGGTACCCGAGCGGTTGATGTCGATCGCCGGGAACACGCGCTTTTCGGAGATGCGACGGCTCAGGTGCACTTCGCTGTTGCCGGTGCCCTTGAACTCTTCGTAGATCACCTCGTCCATCTTGCTGCCGGTATCGACCAGCGCGGTAGCGATGATGGTCAGGCTGCCGCCTTCCTCCACGTTACGCGCCGCGCCGAAGAAGCGCTTCGGACGGTGCAGGGCGTTGGCGTCCACACCACCGGTGAGCACCTTGCCGGAGCTGGGCACCACGTTGTTGTAGGCACGCGCCAGGCGGGTGATCGAGTCGAGCAGGATCACCACGTCCTTCTTGTGCTCGACCAGGCGCTTGGCCCGCTCGATCACCATTTCGGCGACCTGCACGTGGCGCGCAGCCGGTTCGTCGAAGGTGGAGCTGATGACTTCGCCGCGCACGGTGCGCTGCATTTCCGTCACTTCTTCCGGGCGCTCATCGATCAGCAGCACGATCAGGTGCACGTCCGGATGATTGGTGGTGATCGCCGTGGCCACCTGCTGCATCATCATCGTCTTGCCGGCCTTGGGCTGGGAGACGATCAGCGAACGCTGACCCTTGCCCTGCGGTGCCATCAGATCGAGGATGCGGCCGGTGATGTCTTCGGACGAACCGTTGCCGCGTTCCAGGGTGAAGCGCTTGCGCGGGAACAGCGGGGTCAGGTTCTCGAACAGCACCTTGTTCTTGGACGCTTCCAGCGGCTCACCGTTGATGGTGTCCACGATCGACAGCGCGAAGTAGCGCTCGCCGTCCTTCGGGAAGCGGATGCGGCCGGACAGGTGGTCGCCGGTGCGCAGGTTGAAGCGGCGGATCTGGCTGGGCGAAATGTAGGTATCGTCCGGGCCGGCCAGGTAGCTGGCTTCGGCCGCGCGCAGGAAGCCGAAGCCGTCCGGCAGGATTTCCAGCACGCCGTCGGCGGCAACGCCGTCGCCATGACGGGTCAGCACCTTGAGCAGGGCGAAGATCACGTCCTGCTTGCGGGCACGGGCCACGCCTTCGGAGATCTGCAGCTGTTCGGCGATTTCCAGCAGCTTCTGTGCCGGCATGCGCTTGAGGTCACTCAGCGAATAGACCGGGAAGCCTTCGGGCACGTTGGCCTGCTGGCTGCGCACGAACGGCTGCTGTTCGCCGTTGTCCTGCGGCATGCCGTCGTCGTTGTAGCGATCGCCACCGCGGTTGCGGTCACGGCGATTGCGGAAACGGTCGCGGCGGTTGCCTTGGCCCTGACCCTGGCCTTGGCCCTGGTTCTGGCCCTGACCCTGACCCTGACCCTGCTGGTACGGGTTCTGGTTGCGGCCGTTCTGGTTGCGCTGGCCACCGTCGCCGGTGTCCTGCTGACCACCGCCCTGCGAGGGCGATGCGTCGCCACCGGCAGGGGCTGCCGGTGCCGATGCCTGCGGGGCTGCCGAAGGAGCAGCAGCCGGCGCCGGCGCGTCAGACGCGGCAGCCAGAGGCAGAGCGGGTTGTGAGGGGGGAGAACCTGCGTCGGCAGCGGTGTTGGCGGCGGCCTTGGCGACGCGCGGCTTGCGCACGCGCTTCTCGGCGGGCGCGTCGGCGCTCCCGGGTTCGGAAGTAGTGATATCGGACAAGTGCTGGATTCCTCGCTAGAAGGTGCGAGCGCCCGGCAGGGCGGCGAACGTTGGGAAAGGATCTGGAAGGAAACTGCGTCCAGAAGATGCGGCGCGCGAATGCGGCCGGATATGCCGACACTAACACCGGCTCGCGGCGGCGCGCAAGCCGGGTGGGGCAGGGTCATTCATGCGGGCGACGGGCCCGCGTGGCAGCCGGACGGGCCGGCTGCCTGCTGCGATCAGGCCAGGGCCTTGTCGAGCATGCCGGCCAGCTGGGCCTTGCCGACGGCACCGATCTGCTGGGCCTGGACTTCGCCGTCCTTGAACACCAGCAGCATCGGGATCGAGCGCACGTGGTACTTGGCAGCCAGGGCGCGGTTCTGATCCACGTTGACCTTGGCGATCTTGGCGCGACCGTTGTAGGCGTCGGCCAGTTCATCCAGCGCCGGGGCGATCATCTTGCAGGGACCACACCATTCGGCCCAGAAATCGACCAGCAC
>DMZT01000386.1 GCA_003484865.1 Stenotrophomonas sp. | reverse complement strand
GCCAACACCTCGGCCGCACGCCCGAAACCGGTAGAGCCGACCGTTGGTCGGCTGCCCTTGGCGCATACCCACCGCTGACGGCAGCCGACCAACGGTCGGCTCTACCGCGGCGCGGCCGGGTCGGCCCCGGTCTCAATGCTCGTGAACGGCCGGCGCGTCGGCGCCACCTTCGAGCTGGTGCAGGAAATCCACCGCCCGGCGCAGGTGCGGGATCACGATCGAGCCGCCGACCACCAGGCCGACCGAGAAGGTCTCGAAGAACTCCTCGCGGGTCACGCCGGCGTCCTTGCACTGGGCCACGTGGTAGCTGATGCAGTCATCGCAGCGCAGCACCATCGAGGCGACCAGGCCCAGCAGCTCCTTGGTCTTCACATCCAGCGCGCCGGCCTGGTAGGTCTGGGTATCCAGCGCGAAGAAGCGGCGCACGACCTGGTTGGGTTCCCCCAGGATGCGCTGGTTCATGCGCTGGCGGAACTCGGTGAATTCGGCGATGCGGTCCTTGCTGCCGTCGTCGGCCGCGCTCATGCCGGGTCCTGCCCGGCCAGCAGCGGCTCCAGCTTGCCGGCACGGTGCAGCGCCATCATGTCGTCGTAGCCGCCCACATGGACCTCGCCCACGAAGATCTGCGGCACGCTGGTGCGGCGGGTCTTGGCCATCATCTTCTCGCGCTCGACCGGGTCCAGATCGATCCGGACCTCGGTCCAGTCGCGGCCCTTGCTCTTCAGGAAGTTCTTGGCGGCCACGCAGTACGGGCACACCGCGGTCGAGTAGATGGTGATGGCGGGTGCGCCACCGGGGGTGGAAACAGCATCTTGGCTCACGGGAAACTCCACAGCGGAACGTTGGTCTGTATATGGTAGCGGTCCGCTGGATTTTCCACGTCACCACCGCAACACTGTGATTTAACTGCAGGTTGCACTGGCCCTGTCACGCTGTCGTCCGTCTTCCCCCAGGAGCTCCGTTTGCGCCCCTTGCTGCTCTCTGCCGCGTTGACCCTGGCCTTGGCCGTGCCGCTGGCCGGGGCCCAGGAAAGCAAGCTGCCGGACATCGGGTCCTCGGCCGGCGAGCTGCTGACCCCGGCCCGGCAGGCCGAGTACGGCGGGATGATGCTGCGCGAACTGCGCAACTACGGCTATCTGCTCGATGATCCGCTGGTCGATGACTGGCTCCAGACCATGGGCGCCCGGTTGGGCTCCAACAGTGCCCAGCCGCGTCAGTCCTACACCTTCTTCATGCTCAAGGACCGGCAGATCAATGCCTTTGCCACCCTCGGCGGCTATATCGGGGTCAACGCGGGCCTGGTGCTGACCGCCGAGCGCGAGGACGAAGTGGCCGCGGTGCTGTCCCACGAAATCGCCCACGTCACCCAGCAGCACGTGCTGCGCGGTGTCGAACGTGCCCAGCGCGACCAGATCCCGATCCTGCTCGGCATGCTTGCCGCGATCGTGGCCGCGCAGCAGGCCGGCGGCAACTCTTCCGGTGATGCCACCATGGCCGCGATCACCTCGGGCATGGGCCTGATGCAGCAGCGCCAGATCAATTACACCCGCTCCAACGAATCCGAGGCCGACCGCCTGGGCATCCGCACGCTCGCCCGCAGCGGCTACGACGTGGATGCGATGGCCGGCTTCTTCGAGCGCATGTCGGCCTCGATGCGGGGCAACCAGGGTGGTTACAGCGTCCCGGATTTCCTGCAGACCCACCCGGTCACCACCACCCGCATCAGCGAGGCCAAGGCCCGCGCCGAGCAGATGAAGAAGGACACGGTGCTGCTCACCACCGAGGTGCCCGGCGGGGTCCGCCAGGAGCGGGTGAACCCGTCCGATCCAGCCCTCTCCGAGCCGCTGGTGCGGCGGAGCAATCCGCTGCTGCCGGCCTCGATGCAGATCTCGGTCAACGCGCTCAGCCGCGGCAGCACCGGCCAGTTCGAGTGGGCACGCGAGCGCCTGCGCGTGCTCAGCGCCGACACCCCCGGCGATGTCATCCGGGAATACGAAAGCCTGCAGCGCGCGCAGAAGAACGGGCTGACCGAGCCGCAACGCTACGGGCTGGCCCTGGGCCGGCTGCGCAACAGTGCGGCCGCGCAGGCCACCCGGGATCTGGGCGAGCTGCTGCGCGACCATCCGGACAATGTCTGGGTGGCGCTGGCGCTGGGCGAGGCCGAGTCCCGCAGCGGCCAGCCGGTGCAGGCCAACGCCCGGTTCGAAACCCTGATGCGCCAGCACCCCGGCAGCCGCCCGGTCGCGTTGACCTATGCGGCCATCCTCAATGAGCAAGGCGGCCGCGAGGCCGGCCAGCGCGCGCAGGCGATGCTGCGCCCGATGCTGTCGCAAAGCGGCAATGATCCGGTCTTCCAGCAGCGCTTCGCCCGCGCCAGCGAACTGGCTGGCGACACCACCCGGGCCAGCGAGGCCTATGCCGAAGCCGCGTACCTGAGTGGCCGCCCGGAGCAGGCGCTGATCCAGCTGCAGGCCTTGAAGCGGCAGCCGAACCTGGATTATGTCGGCCGTGCCCGGGTCGATGCCCGGATCGAGAGCATCACCCCCACGGTGCTGGAAATGCGCCGACAGGGAATCGACGACCCGGAGCTGGACCGCCGCTGAGGCGCGCCCGGATGACGGTGGGATGGCGGCCCACGACGGGAACGGCCCCCTCGTCACAAACCTGTCATGAAACCGTAGTCTACTGAGCTCAATCCCGATCTGATGAGCAATACGGTGGGCACGTGCAGAAACGCATCCTGATCGTCGATGACGAACCCGCGATCCGCGAAATGGTCGCCTTTGCCCTGCGCAAGGGCGACTACGACCCGATCCATGCCGGCGACGCGCGCGAGGCGCAGACCGCCATCGCCGATCGCGTCCCGGACCTGATCCTGCTGGACTGGATGCTCCCGGGCACCAGCGGCCTGGAGCTGGCCCGGCGCTGGCGCAAAGAAGCCCTGACCCGCGAAGTGCCGATCATCATGCTGACCGCGCGCGGGGAAGAGAACGACCGCGTCGGTGGCCTGGAAGCCGGAGTGGACGACTACGTGGTCAAGCCGTTCTCGGCGCGCGAACTGCTGGCCCGCATCCGTGCGGTCATGCGCCGCGCCCGCGACGATGACGAGGATGGCAGCGTCGCGGTCGGTACGATCCGCATCGATGGCGCCGCGCACCGCGTCTTCGCCGGCGACCAGCCGGTGCCGATCGGTCCGACCGAGTACCGCCTGCTGCACTTCTTCATGACCCACCCTGAGCGCGTGTACACCCGCGCCCAGTTGCTGGATCACGTGTGGGGCGGCAGCGTGTATGTGGAGGAGCGCACCATCGACGTGCACATCCGCCGCCTGCGCAAGACGCTGGAGCCGTTCGCCGCGGAGAACATGGTGCAGACCGTACGCGGCGCCGGCTACCGGTTCTCGACGTCCACCTGAGTCTCGTCGGGCCGGTCCCGGGCGCGCATGCCCGGTTCCGGCCACTCCTGCTATAACCTTGGATCGAGTCCGAGGACCGCACTTTCTGCGAGACCGCAATGCCCCGCCACATCCGTTCTGCCTGGTTGAAAACGCTGGCCACCCTCGCCGCCCTGCTGCTCGCGGCCGGCTTGCTGGGCCTGGCAGTCGGACATGTGTGGATGTGCATCGCACTGGCCTCCATCGGTGCACTGGCGTGGCATTACTGGCGGCTGCGCCGGGTGCTGCGCGGCCTCACCGCGCGCCATCGCTGGGACATGGGTGACGGCACCGGTGTATGGAACGAGCTGGACCGCCTGCTCTACCGCAACCAGTGGGAAATGCGCACGCGCAAGCGTCGCCTGCTGGACATGCTGCGCAGCTATCGCGCTGCTGCGGCCGCGCTGCCGGATGCGGTGGTGGTGGTCGACCGCAACAGCCAGCGCGTGCAGTGGTTCAACGAAGCGGCGACCTCGCTGCTCGGTCTGCACCACCCGGGCGACCTGGGCGAAGCGCTGGTTGAACGCCTGCAGCCGATGCCGCTGGCGCACTGGCTGGCCGGGGGCCGCAATGCCGAACCGATCCTGGATGTGCCCTCCCCGGTCGATCCGGCGATCCGCCTCAACCTGCGCCTGATCCCCTACTCGCCCGATTACTGGCTGCTGATCGCACGCGACGTCAGCAAGCTGCTGCGACTGGAACAGGTCCGCCGCGACTTCGTCGCCAACGTCTCGCATGAACTGCGCACGCCGCTGACGGTAGTGCACGGCTACCTGGACATGATGGACCCGGAGGACTTCCCCGGCACCGGCCCGATGCTGGAGGAAATGCGCAAGCAATCCCAGCGCATGGCGCAGCTGGTCGAAGACCTGCTCACCCTGTCGCGGCTGGAATCGCAGGAACACACCGAAGCCGAAGCCGTGGCGATGACGCCGATGTTGGCCACGCTGCGTCGCGAGGCCGAAGCACACAGCCAGGGCCGTCACCAGATCAGCATCATCGATACCGCCGGTGTGGATCTGCAGGGCTCCAACAAGGAACTCCACAGCGCATTCTCCAACCTGGTCACCAACGCGGTGCGCTACACCCCGGCCGGTGGCCGCGTGGAAGTGGAGTTCGCGCGCGAAGGCGAAGGTGTGGTGCTGTCGGTACGCGATACCGGTTACGGCATCCCGGCCAACCATCTGCCGCGCCTGACCGAACGCTTCTACCGTGTCTCCAGCAGCCGCTCGCGCGAAAGCGGCGGCACCGGCCTGGGGCTGTCGATCGTCAAACACATTCTCGGCCTGCACCACGCCCGCCTGGAGATCCAGAGCGAGGTGGGTAAAGGCAGCACGTTCTCGTGCCATTTCGATGCCGACCAGGTGCGTGCGCGCAACGAGGTCGTCTCCCTTCCTTCTTCTGAAGACTTTTCCGCATGAGCACTCCTGTTCCCGTCGCCGTGCCTGTGGACGGCGATCCGCTGCGCGATCCGGCGCTGTACATCAACCGTGAGCTGTCGCAGCTGGATTTCAACTTCCGCGTGCTGGCCCAGGCCATGGACCCGCAGGTACCGCTGCTGGAGCGCCTGCGCTTCATGTGCATCTCCTGCACCAACCTGGACGAGTTCTTCGAGATCCGCGCGGCCGCGGTGCGCCATGCGCAGGAGTTCGGCCTGCCGCCAGCGCCGGACGGCATGACGCCGCAGGCGATCCTCAACGCCATCCATGACCGTGCCGCGCAGCTGGTGGACCAGCAGTACCGCTGCTGGAACGAGACCCTGCGCCCGGCACTGCATGAAGCCGGCATCGACGTGCTCGGCCGGCACTCCTGGAACCATCGCCAGAAGCGCTGGCTGCGGGCGTATTTCCGCAACGAGATCATGCCGGTGCTGTCCCCGCTCGGCCTGGATCCGTCGCACCCGTTCCCGAAGATCCTCAACAAGTCGTTGAACATCGTGGTCGTGCTCAAGGGCACCGACGCGTTCGGTCGCGCTGGGCATCTGGCGATCGTGCGTGCACCGCGTTCACTGCCGCGCATCATCCAGCTGCCGGAAAAACTCGGCGGCCCGCAGACCTTCGTGTTCCTGTCCTCGGTGTTGTCCACGTTCGTCGATGAGATGTTCCCGGGCATGGAAGTCCAGGGCGCGTATCAGTTCCGCGTGACCCGCAATTCCGAGCTGGTGGTGGACGAGGAAGAGGTCGAGAACCTGGCGCTGGCGCTGCGCGATGAGCTGGTTGACCGGGGCTACCGCCCGGCCGTGCGGCTGGAGATCGCGCAGGACTGCCCGCGCGACATCGTGCGCACCCTGCTGCAGAACTTCGGGCTGACCGAAAACGCGGTCTACCGCATCGACGGCCCGGTCAACCTCAACCGCGTGGTCCAGCTGTACGACGTGATCCAGCGGCCGGACCTGAAGTACCCCTCGCTGAGCCCGCGCGTGCTGCGCGACAGCGATGGCATCTTCGAGATCGTCGCGCGCCGGGATGTGCTCCTGCACCACCCCTTCGATGCGTTCACTGCCGTGCTGGACGTGATCAAGCAGGCGGCCGTCGACCCCAACGTGCTGGCGATCAAGCAGACGCTGTACCGCACCGGCAAGGATTCGCTGATCGTCGATGCGCTGATCCAGGCCGCACGCAACGGCAAGGACGTGACCGTCGTGGTCGAGCTGCGCGCGCGCTTCGATGAAGAAGCCAACCTCGGCCTGGCCGACCGCCTGCAGGAAGCCGGCGTGCAGGTCGTCTACGGGGTGGTCGGTTTCAAGACCCACGCCAAGATGCTGCTGATCGTGCGCCGCGAAGGCCGCAAGCTGCGCCGCTACGTGCACCTGGGCACCGGCAACTATCACAGCGGTACCGCGCGGGCCTACACCGACCTGAGCCTGATCACCGCCGATCCGGACATCGGCAACGATGTGCACCTGCTGTTCCAGCAGCTGTCCGGGCTGGCCCCGCGGATGAAGCTCAAGCGCCTGCTGCAGTCGCCCTTCACCCTGCACCCGGGTCTGCTGCAGCGGATCGAGCGCGAAACACGCCTGGCCGCCAGTGGCCGTCCGGGGCGGATCATCGCCAAGATGAACGCCCTCAACGAACCCCAGATGATCCGGGCCCTGTATGCGGCCTCGCAGGCGGGCGTACAGATCGACCTGATCGTGCGCGGCGCCTGCACGCTCCGCCCCGGCGTCCCCGGTGTCTCGGACACCATCCGGGTGCGCTCGATCGTCGGCCGCTTCCTGGAACACAGCCGGGTCTACTGGTTCGGCAACGATGGGGCCTCGGAGCTGTTCTGCGCCAGCGCGGACTGGCTGGAGCGCAACCTGCTGCGCCGGGTCGAGACCTGTTTCCCCATCCTGGACCCGGAACTGGCACGCAAGGTCTACCGCGACGTGCTGCAGAACTACCTGGACGACAACCTCAACGCCTGGGAACTGCAGGCCGACGGCAGCTACATCAAGTGCACGCCCGGCCACGACGAGCCGCCGCACGCGGCGCAGATGGCCCTGCTGCAGGGTCTGTAGGTACCGACCGTTGGTCGGTACGCGCTGATTGCCTGCCCCTTCGATGCGACCGGTCGTCGCAGCCTGCCCATGTGAAGGGCGCGCGGTGACTTCGCGACCCGCCGTTCGGCTAACATTCGCAAATGCCGCATACCTCCACGACTCCGCCCGCTTTGCAGGATGGCGACCTGCTCGCCGCCATCGACCTGGGATCCAACAGTTTCCACATGGTCATTGCGCGATACACCCTCGGGCAGTTGCGGGTGGTCGACCGCCTGCGCGAGACCGTGCGCATGGCCGATGGCCTGGATGGCAAAGGCGGCCTGTCCGCCGAGGCCCGTCAGCGCGCGTTGGAATGCCTGGCCCGGTTCGGCCAGCGCATCCGTGCGATCCCCTCGGTACGCGTCCGCGCGCTGGCCACCAACACGGTGCGCCAGCTGCGCTCGCCGCAGGCCTTCCTGATGCCGGCCGAAACCGCGCTCGGGCATGCGATCGAAGTGGTCAGCGGCCGCGAAGAGGCGCGTCTGATCTACCTGGGCGTGGCCCATGCGCAGCCGCCCAAGGCGGACCAGCGCCGGCTGGTGATCGATATCGGCGGTGGCTCCACGGAATTCATCATCGGCCAGGGCATGCAGACCCTGGAGCGCGAAAGCCTGCAGGCCGGCTGCATCGCCAGCACGCGCCGCTTCTTCCCGGGCGGCAAGCTGAGCAAGAAGCGCTGGAAGGACGCCTTGACCGAAATCGGCGCGGAGTTCCAGCAGTTCGCCAACAAGTACCGCGCACTAGGCTGGCACGAAGCACTGGGGTCCTCCGGCACGCACAAGGCGATCAGCGAAATCTGCGCCACCATGAAACTGAGCAAGGGCGCGATCACCGCCGAGGCATTGCCGCAGCTGCGCGATGAGCTGCTCAAGGCCAAGCGCATCGAAGACATCGATCTGCCGGGCCTCTCCGCGGATCGTCGCCCGATCATCGCCGGTGGCATCCTGGTGCTCGAAGCCGCCTTCCAGGCACTCGGGCTGCAGAAGCTGCTGGTCAGCAAGGCCGCGATGCGCGAGGGCATTCTCTACGACATCCTCGGCCGCGCCAGCGAGAACGACCTGCGCGACGAATCGGTCGCGGCACTGACCCAGCGTTACGGCATCGATACCGTCCAGGCTGATCGCGTGGAAAGCACGGCCATGAACCTGCTCGCCCAGGTCGAAGAAAGCTGGCAGCTGGATCCGGACGATGCCCGCATGCTCGGCTGGTCCG
Organism: Stenotrophomonas sp.; assembly: GCA_003484865.1. Classification (GTDB taxonomy): domain Bacteria; phylum Pseudomonadota; class Gammaproteobacteria; order Xanthomonadales; family Xanthomonadaceae; genus Stenotrophomonas. The sequence goes on along the minus strand of DMZT01000386.1, from coordinate 8,585 downwards.
CGCGGCTGCACGAGCTCGGCCTGATGATCGCGCACAGCGGTTACCACGTGCATGGCAGCTACGTGCTGGAGAACTCGGACATCGCCGGTTTCTCGCGGCAGGAACAGCAGCTGCTGGCCGCGCTGGTGCGCAGCCATCGCCGCAACATTTCCAAGTCCGCCTTCGATGCACTGCCCGAACGTCTCCTGCAGCCGGCACGGCGCATGACCGCGCTGCTGCGCCTGGCGGTCCTGCTCAACCGCGCGCACGAAGACACACCGATGCCCGCACTGGAACTGACCGCCGATGACGCGCGCTTGTCGCTGATCCTGCCGCAGGCGTACATCGATGCGCGTCCGCTGCTGCGCGCGGACCTGATCGGCGAAACCGAGGGCATGGCCGGGCTGGGGGTGCAGTTCCGCCCCTTCGTTGCCTGACGCTTTTTGCCTGCTTCGTAGCGTGCATCTGCAGCAATTTTCAGGCTGACTTCGCAGAACGCCGAACCCGTGAATTATTTGTGAGAACACCCTCACATCTCCCTCATGGAACCTTAACCAATCGATCTACTCTCGGGACACCGGCCTTCACACGGCTGGATTTTTGAGGAAGGCGGTACTTGGTCCGCCGACCTCTTGGACGTCGTTCCGATAAGAGAGAGAGTCGATCATGTCTTCATCCACCACCCCGTTGGGGCAGGCGATCCGCCTTGCCCTGGTGGCCGGCACCGCTGGCCTGGCTTCCACCGCCGTCCTCGCCCAGGACGCCACCCCGACCACCCTGGACCGCATCGAGATCACCGGATCGCGCATCCGCCAGGTCGATGTCGAATCCGCCCAGCCGGTGCTCGCGATCAGCCGCGCCGACATCGAGCGCCAGGGCTTCAGCTCGGTCGCCGACATCCTGCAGAACCTGACCGCGGTGGGCAGCCCGTCCATCAGCCGCTCCAACGTACTGGCCGCTGGCGAGAACGCCGGTGGCACCTACATCGACATGCGCAACCTCGGCGCGCAGCGCACCCTGGTGCTGATCAACGGCAAGCGCCTGGGCATCAACACCGGCGGCTACCAGGACATCTCCAGCGTGCCGGTCTCGGCGATCGAGCGCATGGAGGTGCTGAAGGACGGTGCCTCGGCGATCTATGGTTCGGACGCCATGGCCGGCGTGATCAACATCATCACCCGCAGCAACGTCAATGGCGTCACTGCCAACGTCTACCAAGGCCAGTACAGCCAGGGCGATGGCGCGCGTAACAGCGTCGACGTGGTGGCCGGCTGGTCCAACGACCGCGCCTCGCTGACCTTCTCGGCCGAGCACACCGAAGAGAAGGGGGTGTGGGCACGCGATCGCTGGTTCAGCCAATTCCCGAACACCACGCGCCACCCCGGCGACGACTGGACCCAGGTCAGTCAGTGGGGTCAGATCAACGGCCTGAAGGGCCCGGGCTGCACCGCCGCGGCAGGCTGCAACTACTCGCTGGATCGCGGTACCGACCCGACCAACCCGGCCAACTATCATCTCAGCGACCTGACCCCGTTCACCGGCGATGTCAGCAACGCACCGGAGCAGATGCACCTGATCTCGCCCCTCAAGCGCGATTCGCTGTTCCTCGATGGACGCGTGGACCTGACCGATGACATCCGCCTGACCACGCAGCTGGGCTACAACAAGCGCACGTCCACCCGCCAGGTGGCCGGCTATCCGCTGCAGTCCGCCACCGCCGGCATCGGGCCGATGTCGGCCGACAGTTGGTTCAACCCGTTCGGCAACCACCACGGCCATGGGAACCCCACCGACATCGCCTGGAACCGTCGCGCCTGGGAGGTCCCGCGGGTCAGCACCAGCGAGCTGACCACCTGGCGCGCCGTGGCCACGCTGGAAGGCAGCTTCGAGGTGGGCGAGCGCTACTTCGATTGGGAAGTGGGCTATCAATACAACCGCAGCGAACTGCTGCAGACCTCCACCGGCAACCTCAACAAGGAACGCGTCAAGAACGCGGTCGGCCCGTCGTACTACAACGAGGCTACCGGCAAGGTGGAATGCGGCGTTCCTGGCGCGCCGATTGCCGGCTGCATGCCGTGGAATCCGCTGGTGCCCTACGGCAGCAACGACCCCAATGGCCTGACCGGCAACCAGGCGCTGATCGACTACCTGTTCCCGCCGGAAATCTCCCGTGGCAAGACCACCACCCGCAATGCGTTCGCCAGCATCGCCGGCACGGTGATGACGCTGCCGGCCGGTGATCTGGGCTTCGCCTTCGGCGTGGAAACCCGCAAGGAGGCCGGTGAGTTCATCCCCGATCCGCTGGCCCAGAGCGGTGCCACCACCAATCTGGCCGCCGGTCCGACCGGGGGCGGCTACAAGGTCAATGAGGCATACCTCGAGCTCAGCGTGCCGATCCTGGCCGACCTGCCCGGCGCGCGTGAGCTGAGCCTGAGCGCGGCCACCCGCCACTCGGACTACAACACCCTGGGCACCACCCTCAACAGCAAGTTCGGCTTCAAGTGGAAACCGATCGAGCAGCTGCTGGTGCGTGGCACGTGGGCGCAGGGCTTCCGTGCCCCCACCATCTCCGATCTGTACGGCGGCGGCTCGGAAACCTTCACCACCGGCTACCGTGATCCCTGCGACACCGTTTACGGTGCCTCGGCCAGCAGTGCCGAGGTCCGCGCACGGTGCGCCGCCGACATCGCCAATGCGGACAGCTACCGCCAGCTGCGCCAGGGCGGCGTGCCGATCACCAGCAGCAGCGCCCAGACCCCGGTGCCGTTCACCAACGGCTCCAACCCGGATCTGCAGCCGGAAACCTCAACGAGCCGTACCCTGGGTCTGGTCTGGAGCCCTGGCTTCGTGCCCAACCTCAACGTGGCGCTGGACTGGTGGAAGATCCGCATCGACAACACCATCGTCAACGATCATCCCAACGACCTGCTGCGCGACTGCTATGAGCAGGGCATCGCGTCGCGCTGCAGTGGCTTCACGCGCGATCCGGTGACCGGCATCGTCGACACGCTGAAGTACGGCAAGCGCAACTCCGGCTTCCTGGAAACCGAAGGCTACGACCTGGAGCTCAGCCACCATCTGGATACCGCTTACGGCAAGCTGACCACGGGCTGGACGACCACCTATGTCAGCTCGTATCTGTCGCGTACGACCAACGACACCGACGTCGTGCCCACCCCAAGCAACGGCATCGGCAGCGGCTTCCGCGTGCGCTCCAACCTGACCCTGGGCTGGGACGTGGGAAACTTCGGGGTGAGCTGGACCGCGCGCTATTACGCCGGGGTCAAGGAACGCTGCATCAACGCGACGACCCGTCCGGACGAATGTTCCGACCCGGGCGTGCAGGCGCCGTGGTACGCCGGCTCGCGTGACTACAACCAGCGTGGCTCGGTCACCTTCCACGACCTGCAGTTCCGTTACACCCTGCCGTGGGATGCGACCGTCTCGGTCGGTGCCAACAACGTGTTCGAAAAGTACGGCCCCATCATGTACAGCCAGCCGAACTCCAACTTCTCCTACTACGGCGGCTACGATATCGGGCGTTTCATGTACATGAAATATCAGCAGCGCTTCTGATCGCCGCCGGGTAACAACGCTTGATCGCCACGGCCCTTCGGGGCCGTGGCTTTTTACTGCCGGTGCGCGCGTCATCCCAACGTCATACGGCGGTCATGTCGGCTACATCGCCCGGCCCCAGCATGCGTGGCATACCGGAGGCCCGCCATGCGCTATGCCATCGTCACCGAAACCTACCCCCCTGAAGTCAACGGCGTTGCCCTGACCGTACAGGGCCTGGAACTGGGGCTGCGTGCCGCCGGCCATCAGGTCGATCTGGTCCGGCCCCGGCAACCCTCCGATATCGAGGCGGTGGACGGCACGGTGCTGGTCACCGGCGCCAACCTGCCGCGCTACCCCGGCCTGCGCTTCGGCCTGCCCGCACCCTCCCGCTTGAGCCGCCAGTGGCAGCAGCAGCGGCCGGACGCGATCTACATCGCCACCGAAGGGCCGCTGGGCTGGTCGGCACTGCGCACCGCGCGGCGCCTCGGGATTCCGGTCGCCACCGGCTTCCATACCCGCTTCGATGAGTACCTGCCCGACTACGGCGTGGCCTGGCTGCAGGCCGCCGCGCTGCGCTGGATGCGCCGCTTCCACAACCAGGCCGATGCCACCCTGGTGCCGACCCAGGAGCTGCAGCAGTTCCTCGGCGAGCAGGGCTTTGATCGCGTGCGCCTGCTGGCGCGCGCCGTGGACAGCAGTCAGTTCGAGCCCGAGCGCCGTGACCCGGTGCTGCGCGAGGAGTGGGGCATCGATGGCAACGGCTTTGCCGCGATCTACGTCGGCCGCATCGCCCCGGAAAAGAACCTCGGGCTGGCGGTCAAAGCGTTCCGCCGCCTGCAGCAGGTGCGGCCGAAGGCGCGGTTCGTGTTCGTCGGCGATGGCCCGTCACGCGCCAAGCTGGCCCACGACAATCCGGACTTCATCTTCTGCGGCGTGCAGCGCGGGGATGCGCTGGCGCGGCACTTCGCCAGCGGCGATCTGTTCCTGTTCCCCAGCCGCAGCGAGACCTTCGGCAACGTCACCCTTGAAGCCATGGCCAGCGGTCTGGCCACGGTCGCCTTCGATTACGGCGCCGCCCGGGAATACCTGCGCACCGATGAGAGCGGCATCGCCGTGAATGACGACAGCGAGTTTGTGACCGCCGCCGTGCAGCTGGCCGGCGACGACGCCCTGCGCCACCGGCTCGGCCGCACTGCCGCCACCGCGATGAAGCGGCTGCATCCGCAGCACGTGGTCGCCGAGTTCGATGCGCTGCTGGCTGAACTGGCCCAGGCCCGGAGGCCGCATGCCGACCACGCCGCTTGATGCCCTGCGCGGGCGCGAAACCCGCTGGTGCCGCCGCGCCAACCACTACTGCCGGCACCGCCGGATCCGCCATGCCTTCGCGGTGATCAGCCGCCTGGGCGATGGCGCGTTCTGGTACGCGCTGATGGGCGCGCTGGTGCTGCTGGACGGCTTGGATGGCCTGCGTGCTTCGTTGCACATGGCCGCCACCGGCTTGATGGCACTGCTGCTGTACAAGGGCCTCAAGCGCTGGACGCGCCGCCCGCGGCCATTTGCCGCCGACCTGCGCATCCGCGCCTGGGTGGCGCCGCTGGACGAGTTCAGTTTCCCGTCCGGGCACACCCTGCACGCGGTGTCCTTCACGATCGTGGCACTGGCCTACTACCCGTGGCTGGCCCCGTTGCTGGTGCCCTTCACCGTGCTGATCGGCCTGTCGCGGGTGGTGCTGGGCCTGCACTACCCCAGCGATGTGCTGGCCGCGACCGGCATCGCCGCACTGCTGGCCGCCGCCAGCCTGCAATGGCTGCCGTTGTAGCCAGGATCGCCGCGCCCCCTTTCGACTCGACAAGGGCAGTTCACCTGTCGCGCTGCCTCGCCCCGTGATCCCGTTTTACAATGGGTCCATGACCACGCTGTTCATCTCCGATCTGCACCTGGACCCGAGTCGTCCAGCCATCACCGACCTGTTCCTGGCCTTCCTGCGCGATGAAGCGATGCAGGCCGAGGCCCTGTACATCCTGGGCGATCTGTTCGAAGCCTGGATCGGCGATGACACGCCCTCCCCGGCCGCCGATGCGGTGGCCGTCGCGCTGCATGCCATGGCCGATGCCGGCGTGCCGGTGTACTTCATCCGCGGCAACCGCGATTTCCTGGTCGGCGAGGACTACGCGCGCCGCGCAGGGTTCACGATCCTGCCCGACCCGAGCGTGATTGATCTGTATGGCCGCCCGGTGCTGCTGCAGCACGGCGACCTGCTGTGCACCGACGATATCGCCTACCAGCAGTTCCGCACGCAGACCCGCGACCCGGTGTTCCAGGCGCAGTTCCTGTCGCAGCCGCTGGCCGCGCGCATCGCCTTCGCACAGAAGGCGCGCGATGCCAGCCAGGCACGCCAGTCGGAAATGAAGCAGGGTGACCGTGCCCAGTTCGAGACCGTCACCGATGTCGCGCCGGCGGAAGTGGATGCCACCTTCGGCCGCTACGGCGTGGACACGATGATCCACGGCCACACCCACCGCCCGGCCATCCACGCGCTGCAGGCCGGTGGCCGCGACTGCACCCGCATCGTGCTGGGCGACTGGTACGAACAGGGCTCGGTGTTGCGCGTCACACCGGACGGCTGGACACTGGATTCGCTGGCGACCTGACGCCGGCAGCGGCCTGGCCTGCCGTGCTGTTCCGGCGCGGGGCTTCCGCGCTACCTTAGCCGGGCATCCTCGGGGAGCAGGGACGATATGGTGGTGGCAGCTACCCAACGGACGACGGCGCCGACGGTGTCCCTGCACATCGGTCTGTTCTTCGACGGCACCCGCAACAACGCTGACAACCTGCAGCGCGCCTCACGCCCGGCAGGCGCCACGACGCCCACACCGCGCCCACCGGCCGTGGTCGCCGATGATGCCTCCCCGTACCAGAGCCGCTTGACCAGCAGCTACAGCAACGGCCTGACCAATATCGCGCGGCTGCATGCGCTGTATCCGGACCATCGGCAGATGCCGCCCGCAGGCAACACGCTCGCGCTGTCGCTCTATATCGAGGGCGTGGGCACGCGCACCGGTGAAGACGACGACCTGTTGGGGCTGGCGTTCGGCATCGGTCGCACCGGTGTCCGCGCGAAGCGACGCCGGGCGCTGGAGCAGCTGCTGCCCGACGCGCTGCGCCAGCTCGCCCGTGCGCACCCTGGCCGCGTACTCGGCAGCGTGCGGATGGATCTGTTCGGCTATTCGCGTGGCGCGGCCAGCGCGCGCGACGCGATGAACGTGCTCAACGCACCCGGTGCCGCCGCGTGGCTGCGCGAGCAACTGGTGCGCTCGGGCTGGTCACTGGCGCCGGGATTTCCAGACGCGGTGCGGCCGGTGCGCTTCGTCGGCCTGCTCGATACCGTGGTGGCGATCGGCCGCCAGCATGGCGATGAGATGCCGGTGGTCGCCCTGCCCGCCGGCTGCGCGGACAAGGTAGTGCAGCTGGTCGCGCGCGATGAGCACCGCGAGCATTTCGCGCTGACCAGCGTGGCGCCCGAACATGAAGAGATCGCGTTGCCGGGCGTGCACGCCAACATCGGCGGCGGCTACGACCAGCGCATCGAAGGACCCAAGCTGCTGAGCCGGCCGGAGGGACAGCTGCTGCGTGGCACCGGACTGGCCGCAGGCGATGTACCGCCGCTGGCGCTGCTGCGCGCGAGCACGGTCTACCGCGCCGCACAGGCGACGTGTCGGCGCTGGCAGCGCGCACTGGGGCTGGGGGATGACGCGATCTGGGTGGATGTCTGGCACCACTGGCAGCAGCAGCGGGTCGCCGGCAGCCGCAGCGTCCTGCCGCAATTCACCCTGCGGGCGTACGCGGCGGTGGTGCTGCGCCGCGAGATCGATGCGCGTTACCAGTTCATCGCGCTGCGGCTGCTGCACCAGCGTGCGGCCGCGGCAGGTGTCGCCTGGACAACCTCACCGGACGCGTTGCCCGCACTCGCACTGCCCGCGGCACTGCAGCCCATCGCGGCCCGGTTGCTGGCCGGCCATCCGCTGGATGCCGCGCAGGAACGCACGCTTCGCCAGCATTACCTGATGCAGTCCGCGCACTGGAACTTCGATGCCCTGGGCGACACTGCGCTGCTCTATGCCGCCGATGAAGGCACGCGGGAACTGCCGTATCGGCCGGGGCCAGGGCTGTTCTACGTCAACCGGCCGACCGAAAACGGTCAGCGCGTGGTGCTGGCCAACACCTGACCGCGCAGTTCGGTCTGTTCGATCAGCTCGGCCAGTTCTTCTTCGTCGAAGCCGGCGAGCAGCCTGGCTTCCAGGTTGAACGGGCCATACAGGAAGCCGCCGGCGTACTCGCGCAGCAATGCCATGAACCGCGGGCGTGGCTCGACGTTCTCGCGCGTGCAGTACCAGCGGTACCATCGCGAACCAGCGGCCACGTGCGCCACCTCTTCGCGCAGGATGATCTCCAGCACATCGGCGGTGGCATGGTCGCCTCCGGCGCGCAGCTTCACGATCATGCCCGGGGTGACATCCAGCCCGCGCGCTTCCAGCACACGCGGCACCAGCGCCATGCGCGCGAGCCCGTCATGCGCGGTCTTCTCGCACATTTCCCACAGGCCGTTGTGCGCGTCGAAATCGCCGTAGGCATAGCCGTTGGCCTGCAGCCGATCGTGCAGCAGCATGAAGTGGCGCGATTCGTCATCGGCCACGCTGACCCAGTCGGCATGGAAGGAGCCCGGCAGGCCGCGGAAACGGTAGACCGCATCCCAGGCCAGGTCGATCGCATTGAGTTCGATATGCGCGATGGCGTGCACGAACGCCGCGCGCCCTTCCACGCTGCCCAGGCCACGACGCGGCAGATCCCGCGGGTGGACGAGTGTGGGCCGGGCCGGGCGGCCCGGCATCCGGATCGGCTCCGGCGCCGGCGCATCGGCCGGTGCCTTCAGGCGACCGGCACGGAACTGCACGGCGTAGTGCTGGGTCAACGCGACCTTGCGCAACGGATCCGGCTCGGCCAGGCACTGCTGCGCGGCCTGCAGCAGATCGCCGGCCGCGCTGTCCAAC
>DMZT01000122.1 GCA_003484865.1 Stenotrophomonas sp. | reverse complement strand
CGCTCTTCCGATCTAGGCCCGGCGCCGGCGGCGCCCGTTGGCGCGTCCGGCGCGACCTGACCTTCGACACGTGAGCCGCGGCCAGCCGGTGTGATAGCGTCCCAAGGCTATGAACGCCTGGAGCTGCAATGTCACGATTCGCTTCCGCCTGCCTGGTGGCAGGTCTGATCTCCGCCGGTGCGGCGGGAACCGCCATGGCCGCTGACGCCCCCGCGGACCCGTACGCCTGGCTTGAAGACGTCACCGGCGACAAGCCGCTGGCGTGGGTCAAGGAACAGAACGCCAAGTCCGAAGGCCGTCTGGCTGCGACGCCGGCGTTCAAGCAGATGGAGACCAGCATCCGCGAGGTGCTCGATTCCGATGCCAAGATTCCCGGCGTGCAGAAGATCGGTGACTACTACTACAACTTCTGGAAGGACAAGCAGCACGAGCGCGGCCTGTGGCGCCGCACCACGCTGGCCGAGTACCGCAAGGCCTCGCCGCAGTGGGAAACCGTGCTGGATCTGGATGCACTGAACAAGGCGGAGGGCGAGAACTGGGTGTGGCACGGCGCTGACTGCCTGCGCCCGGATTACTCGCGCTGCCTGATCGCGCTGTCGCGCGGCGGCGCCGATGCCGATGTCACCCGCGAGTTCGACCTGGCCAACAAGACCTGGATCAAGGACGGCTTCTTCCGCCCCGAATCCAAGGGTGGCCTGAACTGGATCGACCGCGACACGGTGTTCGTCTACACCGATTTCGGCACCGGCACGATGACCACCTCCGGGTATCCGCGCGTGGCCAAGCTGTGGAAGCGCGGCACCCCGATGGCCTCGGCTTCGATGGTGTACGAGGGCAAGCCCGATGACATGTACATCGCGGCCATGCACGACGATACCCCCGGCTACGAGCGCAACCTGGTCAGCCGCACGCTGGCCTTCTACAACAACGAAATCTTCCTGCGCGCCGATGATGGCACGCTGACCAAGATCGATGCGCCGAACTCGGCCGAGAAGGGCCTGCGCAAACAGTGGCTGACCCTGGAGCTGCGTGAGCCGTGGACCGTGGGCGGCAAGACCTACGCCGCCGGTTCGCTGCTGGCCACCAAGCTGGACGATTACCTCGCCGGCAAGCGTGATTTCGACGTGCTGTTCGCGCCGACCGACACCACCTCGCTGGCCGGCACCAGCTGGACGAAGAACCATCTGGTCCTGAACGTGCTGGACGACGTCAAAAGCCGCCTGAGCGTGCTGACGCCGGGCGACAGCGGCTGGAAGACGACGGCCTTCACCGGCGCGCCGTCGTTCGGCACCGTGGCCGTCAGTGCGGTCGATGCCGATGACAGCGATGCGGTGTGGATGACCGTCACCGATTACCTGACCCCGACCACCCTGGCCATTGCCGAGATCGGCAAGCAGCCTGAGGTGCTCAAGACCATGCCGACGTTCTTCAACGCCGATGGCAAGGTGATCGAGCAGCACTTCGCCACCAGCAAGGATGGCACCCGGGTGCCGTACTTCGTGGTGCACCGCAAAGACATGAAGCTGGACGGCTCCAATCCGACCCTGCTGTACGGCTACGGTGGCTTCGAGATCTCGCTGACCCCGTCGTACTCGGGCGGCATGGGCCGCGCGTGGCTGGAGAAGGGCGGCGTATACGTGGTCGCCAACATCCGTGGCGGTGGCGAGTACGGCCCGCGCTGGCACCAGGCGGCGCTGAAGCAGAACCGCCACAAGGCCTATGAAGACATGGCCGCGGTCGCCCGCGACCTGGTGAGCCGCAAGATCACCTCGGCCAGGCACCTGGGCGTGCAGGGCGGCAGCAACGGTGGTCTGCTTACCGGCAACATGCTCACCCAGTACCCGGAGCTGTTCGGGGCGGTGGTGGTGCAGGTGCCGCTGCTGGACATGAAGCGTTACAGCCACCTGTTGGCCGGCGCGTCGTGGATGGCCGAATACGGCAATCCGGATACGGCCGATTGGGAATTCATCAAGACCTTCTCGCCGTACCACCTGTTCGACGCCAGCAAGACCTACCCGCCGGTGCTGTTCACCACCTCCACCCGCGATGACCGTGTGCATCCGGCCCATGCCCGCAAGATGGCGGCCAAGATGATCGACGCCGGCAAGGACGTGACCTACTACGAGAACATCGAAGGCGGTCACGGCGGCGCGGCGAACAACGCGCAGGCCGCGCATATGTCGGCGTTGGCCTACAGCTTCCTGTGGGAGCAGCTCTCCAAGTAAGCTCGGGGTGCTCGACGGCCAGGGGCGGTCGAGCAGCCGGCAGGGAGTGAGCCTGCCGCGGACGTTGTAGCCCCCTGGCGTAGACTCCGGGTGGTGGGGCGTCAGGTTGGCTCCACCCCATTTTGAGCGCCACGCAGCGATGCGTGGCGTTTTTTTATGGGCGGCTCAGCGCACCCATGTCTCCAGCCCGCGCGCGATCCGGCGCACCGCGTCTTCCAGGCGCGGCACGTCCTGCGTGTAGGCCAGGCGCACATGCTCGTTCGCACGGTGGTGCCCGAAGTCCAGGCCCGGCGTGAACGCCACATGCTCGGTCTCCAGGAAATGCGCGCAGAACGCCTGCGCATCATCGGTGAACGCACTCACGTCGGCGTACAGATAGAACGCGCCTTCCGGTTCCACTTCGATGCGGAAACCGAGCGCGCGCAGCGCCGGCAGCAGGTAATCGCGACGCTCGCGGAACGCCGCACGACGCTGCTCGAAGATCGCGATCGATTCCGGCTCGAAACAGGCCAGCGCCGCATGCTGGGCGATGCTCGAGGCGCTGATGTACAGATTCTGCGCCAGCTTCTCCAGCTCCCGCACCGCCTGCGGTGGCGCGACCAGCCAACCCAGGCGCCAGCCGGTCATCCCGTAGTACTTCGAGAAGCTGTTGAGCACGAAGGCTTCGTCATCCACCTGCAGCACGCTGGCCGCGTCCATGCCGTAGGTAAGGCCGTGGTAGATCTCATCCACCACCAGGTGCCCGCCGCGCGCCTTCAACGACTGCGACAGCGCTGCCAGCTGCGCCGCCGAGAGCACGGTGCCGGTCGGGTTGGCCGGGGAGGCAACCAGCGCACCAACACTGTCGGCGTTCCACTGCTGTGCCACCAGGTCCGGCGTCAGCTGGTAGGCCGTCTCCGGGCCGACCGGCACCAGCTGCGCGGCGCCTTCCACCAGCCGCAGGAAGTGCCGGTTGCACGGATTGCCCGGATCGGCCAGCAACCAATGCTTGCCCGGGTCCACCAGCAGGCTGCTGGCCAGCAACAAGGCACCTGAGCCGCCCGGGGTCACCAGGATGCGCTCCGGATCGATCTGCACCTGGTAGCGATCCTGGTAGAAGCCTGCAATCGCCTCGCGCAGCGCGGGCAGGCCGCGGGCCGCGGTGTAGCGCGTGTGGCCGGCCGCCAGCGCGGCCTGGCCGGCGCGCACGATCGGAGCGGCGGTGGTGAAGTCCGGCTCGCCGATCTCCAGGTGGATCACATCGTGGCCAGCCTGCTCCA
>DMZT01000128.1 GCA_003484865.1 Stenotrophomonas sp. | reverse complement strand
CGCGCGGCCAGCCCGGCCGTGGACCCGGACCGCAGCCGGATCGAAACCGCACTGGCGCATAACCACGGCATCATTGCCCAGACCGCTGCCGAACTCGGGCTCAGCCGCCAGGCGCTGTACCGGCGCATGGACCGTTACGGCATCCCGCGCGAATGAAGCGGCGCTCGTTCACCTTCCGGCTGTTCCTGCGGCTGCTGCCGGTCCTGGCACTGGCAGCTGCATTCCCGTGGTATCTGGCGTTCTGGCTGGACCATGGTTGGGCGGTCACCTGCATTTCGGTTGTCGTGCTGCTGGCGCTGATGTGGTGGAGCCTGCGCCGCGCGACCGCACCGATCCGCTCGTTGCTGCGCGCCCTGTCCGGCACCACCAGCAGCTACCGCGACGGTGAATACAACTTCGGCATCTATTGGCCCTCCAATGATGAGCTGGGCGATCTGGTCCAGGCCCACCGCGAACTGGGCGATGTGCTGCGTGCGCAGCGCCAGGACCTGGTCCAGCGCGAGCTGCTGCTGGACACCATGGTGCAGAACACGCCGGTATCGATGCTGTTGCTGGCGCACGGGGGCGACGGCGTGCAGCGCGTGGTGTTTTCCAACCTGGCGGCGCGCAAGTTGCTGCACAACGGTTGGAAGCTGGAGGGCCAGCGCATGGACGACGTCATGGCGACGATGCCGATCGAGCTGCGCGACGCCATCGCCCGCGGGGGCGACAGCCTCTTCGCGGTGCGTGGCGAAGGCCAGGACAGCGACGATGAGCGCGATGAGGACGACGAGCAGATCTATCACCTGTCACGCCGCAACTTCCATCTCAACGGCCGCCCGCACGATCTGCTGTTGATCCGCCTGCTGACCGCCGAACTGCGCCGCCAGGAAGTGCAGACCTGGAAGAAGGTGATCCGGGTGATCAGCCACGAGTTGAACAATTCGCTGGCGCCGATCGCCTCGCTGGCGCATTCCGGTGGCGAGCTGGTCCGGCGCGGCAAGACCGAGCGGCTGGAAGAGGTGTTCGCCACCATCGAGGAGCGCGCGCGTCATCTGGAAGGCTTCATCCGCGGCTATGCGCGGTTCGCCAAGCTGCCACAGCCGCAGTTGCAGACCGTACAGTGGAACCTGTTCCTGGGCGGGCTGCAGCACCAGATTCCGTTCCGGATGGCGGAGGTACCCGACGATCTGCAGAGCCGCGTGGACATCGCCCAGCTCGGGCAGGCGCTGCTGAACCTGCTCAAGAATGCCCATGAAGCGTGTGGCGAGGCCGAGCCGCCGAATGACGACGTCGAGGTCCGCCTGACCCGCCTGCCCCAGTGGCTGCGGCTGGAAGTACTGGATCGCGGCAAGGGCATGAACGAGGCGGTGCTGCAGAACGCGTTGATGCCGTTCTATTCGACCAAGCGCAACGGCACCGGGCTCGGCCTGGCGCTGACCCGTGAGATCGTCGAAGCGCATGGTGGCCGCATTTCGCTGCAGAACCGCCGCGAGGGCGGTCTGTGCGTGGCGGTGTTCCTGCCGGCTGACGCCCGGTAGACCGGCCGCTGGGCGGCACCGTCGTGGCCCCGGGATCGCCTGGTTGCCGGCCAGCGGCCGGCACTACTTTTTCGTCGGGCGCTTCCAGCCGTCGATGGTTTCCTGACGTGCGCGGGCGACGGTCAGTTTGTCCGCCGGGGCGCCGCGGGTGATCACCGAGCCAGCGGCGACGGTTGCGCCTTCCCCGATCACGACCGGCGCGACCAGCGAGCTGTTGGATCCGATGAAGGCACGATCGCCGATCGTGGTCTGCGACTTGTTCACCCCGTCGTAGTTGCAGGTGATGGTGCCCGCACCGATGTTGACCTTGCTGCCGATCACCGCGTCGCCCAGATAGGTAAGGTGGTTGGCCTTGCTGCCGGCACCGAGCACGACTTTCTTGGTTTCCACGAAGTTGCCCACGTGCGAGCCCTCCCCCAGCACGGTGCCGGGGCGCAGCCGCGCGAACGGACCGATGTCTGCCGCACCTTCGCTGACCACGCCCTCCAGATCGCAGTGCGGCTTGACCACGGTGCCCGCGGCCAGGGAAACATCCTTGAGCCGGGTGAACGCGCCGATGCTGACGCCATCGCCCAGCACCACACGTCCCTCCAGGATCACGTTGACGTCGATCTGCACGTCGCTGCCGACCGTGACGGTGCCACGGATATCCAGCCGTGCCGGGTCCAGCACGCGTGCGCCCTGCGCGCACAGCGCACGCACTTCGCGCAGCTGCCAGGCGCGTTCAAGCTGGGCCAGCTGCCATGGATCGTTGGCACCTTCGGCGTCCTGCGGGTCCTGCACGAATGCCATCTCGGCCGGCGTGTAATCGCTGGCCGCCGCGGCAAAGATGTCGGTCAGGTAGTACTCGCCCTGCGCGTTCGCATTGGACAGCTGCGACAACCAACGGCGCAGTGCCGTGGATTCGGCGGTGATGATGCCGGTATTGATGGTCCGGATGCTGCGCTGTTCGTCGGTGGCGTCTTTCTGCTCGACGATCGCCCCGACCTTGCCCTCGGCATTGCGCACGATGCGCCCGTAGCCCGTCGGATCGGCGACCTCGGCCACCAGCACGGCCAAGCGGCCCGGCTGCGACAACAGGTGGCGCAACGTCTCGCCGCGGATCAACGGCACATCGCCGTACAACACCAGAACGGTTGCCGCATCCGGCACTTCCGGCATGGCCTGCAGCACGGCATGCCCGGTGCCCAGCTGCTCGCTCTGCTCCGCCCAGCGCAGATCGGGCTGATCGGCCAATGCCTGCCGCACCGCTTCGCCGCCATGGCCGTACACCACGTGGATCGCTTCAGGCTGCAGCTGACGCGCGGTCTCGATGACGTGGGCGAGCATCGGGCGGCCGGCGATCGGCTGCAGCACCTTGGGCAGGGCCGACTTCATGCGCTTGCCGGCGCCGGCGGCCAGGATGATCACGTGCAGGGGCTGGGTCATGGGTAGATCACGTTCCGGGTATCGTTGATGGGAATTCTAGTGCGACGCTCGTTAACATGTGGGATTGTCCGCACCCGGAGTGCACGTGAGTCTCCTCCGCCAAGGCAGCCGCTATCTCGTCGTCGGCCTGGTCCAGCTGGTGTTGGACTGGGCCGTGTTCGTGGCTGCCACCGCACTGGGAATGCCAGCGGCACCCGGCAACCTGCTGGGGCGCGTGAGCGGCATGCTGCTCGGCTTCTGGCTCAATGGCCGCTACACGTTTGCCCGCGATGGTGAGCATCGTCTGGGCTGGCCACGCTTTGCGCGCTTCCTGCTGCTGTGGGCCGTGCTGACGGCCATCAGTACGCTGCTGGTGACCCTGGCCGCCGAGCACCTGGGGCTGCGCTATGCGTGGCTGGCCAAACCGTTGGTGGAGGGCGGGCTGGCCGGGCTGTCATTCCTGCTGATGCGGAGCCTGATCTTCCGCTGATCCGGCGTACCGGGAGGCAGGCAAAAAAAAACGCCGGCAAGCCGGCGTTTTCCCCCTTGCGGATGGCGCCGTCGCGCCGCCCCGCTTAGTGCTTGAGGTTCTTGCGCAGGCGCTCCAGCGCCTGCAGCTGGGCGGACACTTCCGCCAGGCGCTGCTGCGCTTCGGCCACTTCCATTGCTTCACCACGGTTGGCCAGGATGCGCTCGGCTTCTTCCTTGGCCTTGCGGACCGAGGCTTCGTCGATGTCCTGGGCACGGATCGCGGTGTCGGCCAGCACGGTCACGACCTGCGGCTGCACTTCGAGAATGCCGCCGGAGATGGCGAAGTCGATCTGCTCGCCGCTCGGCGTGGTCACCACCACCTTGCCCGGCTTCAGGCGGGTGATCAGCGGGGCGTGCTTGGGCGCGATGCCCAGCTCACCCAGCTCACCGGTGGCCACGACCAGGGTCGCCTCACCACGGAAGATTTCCTGCTCGGCGCTGACGATGTCGCAACGGATGGTGCTCATGAAACTCTTCTCGCTTTAGGGCGGGCTCGCGCCCACCGCAGGATGTCCTCAGCGGTGGGCCTGCGCCCACCCCGTGTGACGGGTCGGGACGGGCATGTCGCCCGTCCCCGCCGCATCAGGCCTTTTCAGCCATCTTCTTGGCCTTCTCGACCGCTTCTTCGATGCTGCCGACCATGTAGAACGCCTGTTCCGGCAGGTGGTCGTATTCGCCATCGACGATGGCCTTGAAGCCACGGATGGTGTCCTTCAGCGACACATACTTGCCCGGCGAACCGGTGAACACTTCGGCCACGTGGAACGGCTGGCTGAAGAAGCGCTCGATCTTACGGGCGCGGGTCACGGCCTGCTTGTCTTCTTCGGACAGTTCGTCCATGCCCAGGATGGCGATGATGTCCTTCAGCTCCTTGTACTTCTGCAAGGTCTGCTGGACGCGCTGGGCGGTGTCGTAATGCTCGTGGCCAATGACCAGCGGATCCATCTGGCGGCTGGTCGAGTCGAGCGGATCCACGGCCGGGTAGATACCCAGCGAGGCGATCGAACGCGACAGGGTCACGGTCGAATCCAGGTGGGCGAACGTGGTGGCCGGCGACGGATCGGTCAAGTCATCGGCGGGCACGTAGACGGCCTGAATCGAGGTGATCGAGCCGTTCTTGGTCGAGGTGATGCGCTCCTGCAGAACGCCCATTTCCTCGGCCAGGGTCGGCTGGTAACCCACGGCCGACGGCATACGGCCCAGCAGTGCCGACACTTCGGTACCGGCCAGGGTGTAGCGGTAGATGTTGTCGACGAACAGCAGCACGTCCTTGCCCTTGCCGTTTTCGTCCTTCTCATCGCGGAAGTACTCGGCCATGGTCAGGCCGGTCAGCGCGACGCGCAGACGGTTGCCCGGCGGCTCGTTCATCTGGCCGTACACCATCGCGACCTTGTCCAGGACGTTGGAGTCCTTCATCTCGTGGTAGAAGTCGTTGCCCTCACGGGTACGCTCACCCACGCCGGCGAACACGGACAGACCGCTGTGCGCCTTGGCGATGTTGTTGATCAGTTCCATCATGTTGACGGTCTTGCCGACGCCGGCGCCGCCGAACAGGCCGACCTTGCCGCCCTTGGCGAACGGGCACATCAGGTCGATGACCTTGATGCCGGTTTCCAGCAGCTCGGTGGCCGGGGACTGGTCTTCGTACGACGGGGCCGAACGATGGATTTCCCAGGTGTCACTGGCGGTGACCGGACCGGCTTCGTCGATCGGGCGACCCAGCACGTCCATGATGCGGCCCAGCGTGCCCGCGCCGACCGGCACCGAGATGGCGCGTTCGGTGTTGGTGGCGACCAGGTTGCGCTTCAGGCCGTCGGTGGAGCCCAGCGCGATGCAACGGACCACGCCGTCGCCCAGCTGCTGCTGCACTTCCAGCGTGATTTCGGTGTTGTCCACCTTCAGCGCGTGGTACACCTTCGGCACCGACTCGCGGGGGAATTCGACGTCGACGACGGCGCCGATGATCTGAACGATCTTGCCCTGACTCATTGCTGCAATCCTCTAATGTGTGCTTTGACTGTGCGCGTCAGACTGCTGCCGCGCCGCCGACGATTTCGGAGATTTCCTGGGTGATCGCTGCCTGGCGGGCCTTGTTGTAGACCAGCTGCAGGGTTCCGATCAGCTTGTTCGCGTTGTCACTGGCCGACTTCATCGCGACCATGCGGGCTGCATGCTCGGACGCGACGTTTTCCAGCACGGCCTGGTACACCAGCGACTCGACGTAACGCGTCATCACGTGCTCAAGCACGGTCGCAGCGTCGGGTTCGTACAGGTAGTCCCAGTCGTGATGCGCGACCTGCTTCTCAGCAGCCGGCAACGGCAGCAGCTGATCGAAGCTGGCCTTCTGCGTCATCGTATTGATGAAGCGGTTGTAGACCAGGTACACGCGGTCGACCTTGCCGTCGGTGAACGCATCGAGCATCACCTTGATCACGCCGATCAGCTGTTCCAGGTGCGGCACATCGCCCATGTGGGTGACGGTGCCGACCATGTTGACCTTGACGCGACGGAAGAAGGTCGAGGCCTTCTGGCCGACGGTGACCACGTCGATGTCGGCGCCCTTGTCCTGCCACTGGCGCATTTCGCCCAGCATCTTGCGGAACAGGTTGTTGTTCAGGCCGCCGGCCAGACCGCGGTCGGACGAGACCACGATGTAACCGACGCGCTTGACCTCGTCACGCTGGACCAGGAACGGATGCTGGTAGTCGGTGCTGGCCTGGGCCAGGTGACCGATCACCTGCTTCATCGCCTGCGCATACGGACGCGACGTCTTCATCCGCTCCTGCGCTTTGCGGATTTTGGAGGCCGAGACCATTTCGAGCGCACGCGTCACCTTGCGGGTGTTCTGCACGCTCTTGATCTTGGTTTTGATTTCGCGTCCGCTTGCCATCTCTTCTTCCCGTGGCGCGGGGCACAGGCCCCGCGTTTGACGTAGAGCGGAGCGTTGCTCC
>DMZT01000129.1 GCA_003484865.1 Stenotrophomonas sp. | reverse complement strand
ACGCATGGCGTGGCTCTACACCGCAGCGGTGGAATCAGCCGCCTGCTTTCCGGTTGCGCACGTCTTCGGGCAGGAGGGCGAGGATGTCGTCGACGATTTTCGGCAGGCTCTGCTCGGAGTAGCCGCGATGCACGCCGGCGATGCTGCCGTCGTGGCCGATGATGAACATGTGCGGGATGGTCTGGATGCCGTACTGGTCGCTGACCTCGCCCTTGGCGTCGTGGATGTAGTCCAGTGGCGGGACGTTGCGGCTGCGGGCGATGGCGGCGAAATCGGCGCGCGGTTCCTTCAGGTTCACCGCGTAGACCTGCAGCGCGTCATGCCCGATGACCTTCTGCAGCTGGCCCAGGATCGGCAGTTCCTTGCGGCACGGGCCGCACCACGAGGCCCAGAACGTGACGATGACGACCTTGCCGCGCTGGCTGGCCAGGTCCACCACATTGCCCCGGCGGTCCTTGCCCAGGATCTGCGGCGGGATATCGCCGGCTTTCGGTGAGGGCGTTGCGGGCGCGCCGGCGCTGGCAGCCAGGCTCATGGCGAGCAGCAGGCAGGCGAGGGCGGGGCGGATCTGCCTGATCATCGGTACGGCTCCAGGTCAGGCCCGGCCGTTGCCGGGCTGACGCGGAATATAGCCCAACGTGCATGCGATCGTTGCCGCGGGAGCCGACCAACGGTCGGCTCTACCCGGCAGGGCTGCGGTTGGCGTATCAGCCCCGTAGAGCCGGGCGCTGCCCGGCTGGCGCGCAGGTTCGTCGATCAGCCGGGCGGAGCCCGGCGCCGCGATTACTTTTCGACGAACGCGCGCTCGAAGACGTAGTGGCCCGGGGTGCCGATGCGCGGCGAGGTCTGGAAGCCGCGGCTGTCCAGCACGGTGCGCAGGTCGGCCAGCATCTGCGGGCTGCCGCAGATCATGGCGCGGTCGTTTTCCGGATCCAGCGGCGGCAGGCCGAGGGTCTTCTGCATCTCGCCGCTTTCCATCAGCGAGGTCAGGCGGCCCTGGTTGGGGAACGCCTCACGGGTGACGGCCGGGTAGTACAGCAGCTTGTCGCCGATCATATCGCCGAGGAATTCGTGCTCGCGCAGTTCCTTCTCGAACAGGTCGCGGTAGGCCAGGTCTTTTTCGTAGCGCACGCCGTGGGTGAGGATCACCTTGTCGAAGCGCTCGTAGGTTTCCGGGTCCTTGATCACCGACAGCCACGGCGCCAGGCCGGTGCCGGTGCCGAGCAGGTACAGGTGCTTGCCCGGGTGCAGGTCGCTGATCAGCAGGGTGCCGGTAGGCTTCTTGCCGACCAGCACCTTGTCGCCCGGCTTGATGTGCTGCAGGCGCGAGGTCAGCGGGCCGTCCTGGACCTTGATGCTGAAGAACTCCAGGTTTTCTTCCCAGTTGGCACTGGCGATGGAGTACGCGCGCAGCAGCGGGCGCGCCTCGGTTTCCAGGCCGATCATCACGAACTGGCCGTTCTCGAAGCGGAAGCCGCTGTCGCGGGTCGTGGTGAAGCTGAAGTAGGCGTCGGTCCAGTGACGGACCTCAAGCACCGTTTCGGCGCCAAAAGCGGAAGACATGGGGGTGGGGTTCTGGTCGGTTTCGTCGGGTCTAGTTTATCTCAAATGAGATAAATTCTCATTGACTAGCCGGACAGGCCTGTCGCGTCTGGGTTTCAGCGGTACCCGGCGGCCTGCAGCTCGAACAGTTCGGCATACCGTCCGCCCTGGGTCATCAGTTCGGCATGGGTGCCGCTGGCCTCGATCCGGCCGCCGGCCAGCACCAGGATGCGGTCGGCCATGCGCACCGAGGAGAACCGGTGCGAGATCAGCACCGCGGTGCGGTTGTCGGACAGTTCCTTGAAGCGCTGGAACACCTCGAACTCGCTGCGCGCATCCAGCGCCGCGGTCGGTTCATCCAGGATCATGACCTGTGCATCGCGCATGTAGGCACGCGCGATCGCGATCTTCTGCCACTGACCGCCGGACAGGTCCACGCCCATCTTGAAGCGGCGGCCGATGAGCTGGTCGTAGCCGCCGGGCAGGCCGGCGATCACTTCATCGGCCATGCCGCGGCGCGCGGCATCGCGGATGCGGGCGTCGTCGGTCATCGCCTCGACCAGGCCGACGCCGATGTTCTCGCCGGCGCTGAGGTTGTAGCGCACGAAGTCCTGGAAGATCACGCCCATGTTGGCGCGCAGGTCGTCCAGGTCGTAATCGCGCAGGTCGCGGCCATCAAGCAGGATGCGGCCTTCGTCGGGGTCGTACAGGCGGGCCAGCAGCTTCACCAGGGTGGTCTTGCCGGCACCGTTCTCGCCGACCAGCGCCAGCACTTCGCCGGCACGCAGGTCGAAATCCAGATGGCGTACCGCCCAGCTTTCGGCGTCGGGGTAGCGGAATCCGACATTCTCGAACACGAAGCCCTGGGTGATCGGCTGCGGGATGGCGACCGCGTCCGGGCGCGAATGGATCTCCGGTTCGATCTGGAAGAACGAGAACAGATCGTCCAGGTACAGCGCTTGCCCGGCGACCTGCGAAAAGCCGATCAGCAGCCCTTCGAGCAGCTGGCGCAGGCGCAGGAAACTGCCGGCCAGGAAGGTGAGGTCGCCGATCGAGAAATCGCCGCGTACCGTGCGCCAGGCGATGTAGGCATACGCCGCGTAGTACCCGAGCGTCCCCAGCGCGGCGAGCAGCGTGCCCCAGATCGCGCGCTTGCGCGCGAGGGCGCGGTTGGCCAGGTAGAACTTCTCGGCCAGTCGTTTGTAGCGGTCGATCAGGAAGCGATGGAGGTTGAAGATTTTCACCTCCTTGGCGGTTTCCACGCTGGCCCCGATCTGGCGCAGGTACTCCAGCTGCCGACGCTCGGGCGTCCACTGGAAATTGAGGCTGTAGCCGGCGGCGTTGAAATGCGATTCGCCGATGAACGCCGGGATCAGCGCCACCGCGAGCAGCAGGATCAACCACGGCGCGTACACGATCAGGCCGACCGCAAGGCTGGCCACGGTGATGCTGTCCTGCACCTGGCCGAACAGCTGGCTCATCAGGTTCATCCGGCCCATGGTCTGGCGCCGTGCGCGGTCCAGCTTGTCCTGCAGGTCGGGGTCTTCGAAATCTTCCAGGTCCAGCTCGGCGGCGTGTTCCATCAGGCGCACGCTGGTGACGTTGGTGAACAGCTCTGACAACAACGTATCGGCGTAGCTGACCATGCGGCCGAGCAGGTCCGAGGCCATGGCCAGGCCGAACTCGAGTGCGAGCAACCCGAGCAGCGGGTTCAGCATCCCGCTGGAGAGCGCCTCGCCGAACGGCGGGAAGCCCGCATCGTGCTGGCTGAGCAGTACCGCCGCATCGATGATCAGCTTGCCGACATACAGCATCGCCACCGGCAGCAACGCACGGATCACACGCAGCCCGAGGCTGGCCAGGGTCAGCCCGGGGCTGGTCTGCCAGACCTGGCGCAGGAACGGGGGCAGGTTGCGCATCGCATTGACGCGCTCGCGCAGGCTGGGATTCTTCTGGCCGGGTGCACCGGCAGCGGGGGAGGCGGGCATGGGCGGTATTGTGCGCGCCGTGACCGTGGTTGATGCATGAATTCAGTGCACGCGGACCGCAGCCCGGTAGTGCCGGCCGCTG
>DMZT01000125.1:3723-4247 GCA_003484865.1 Stenotrophomonas sp. | reverse complement strand
GGCCACCCGCCGCCGTGGGGGCGCGGTGCCGGGGCAGTGTAGGCAGTCCGGCCAGCTGAACCGGGGGGCTAGTACCAATAGGTTATCTGCGTTGGCGAGATGCGGGCGTAAAAAGGCCACGCCAGATGCCGCCCAGCGCGGCCGGCATCCTTCGTGACACTGCCGGAGCTTTCCATGCACGTTCCCACCACCGCCCCGCTGGCGGCCAAGCCGCTGCCGTTCTACCGCCAACTGTATTTCCAGGTCGTGGTGGCGATCGTTCTCGGTGCCATCCTCGGCCATTACGAGCCGGCCTTCGCCGAATCGCTCAAGCCGCTGGGCGACGCCTTCATCAAGCTGGTGAAGATGATCATCGCCCCGGTGATCTTCCTGACCATCGTCACCGGCATCGCCGGCATGACCCACCTGCGCACCGTGGGCCGGGTCTTCGCCAAATCGATGGCCTACTTCCTGTTCTTCTCCACGCTGGCCCTGATCGTGGGCATGGTGGTGGCACACGTGGTGCAGCCGGGCGCGGGGATGAA
>DMZT01000125.1:0-3542 GCA_003484865.1 Stenotrophomonas sp. | reverse complement strand
AGCCGGGCGCGGGGATGAACATCAACCCGGCCGATCTGGACCAGACCGCCGTCAACGGCTATGTGCAGAAGTCGCATGAGCTGACCCTGGTCGGCTTCGCGCTGGACATCATCCCGGCCACCCTGGTCAGCGCCTTCGTCGAAGGCAACATCCTGCAGGTGCTGTTCGTGGCGGTGCTGTTCGGCATCGCGCTGGCCCTGACCGGCGCCAAGGGCCGCCCGGTGCTGACCTTCCTGGAAGCGCTGACTGCCCCGGTGTTCCGCCTGGTCCACATCCTGATGAAGGCGGCTCCGATCGGTGCGTTCGGCGCGATCGCCTTCACCATCGGCAAATACGGGGTCGGCTCGCTGGTCAACCTGGCCTGGCTGGTCGGCTCGTTCTACCTGACCGCCTTCCTGTTCGTGGCGGTGATCCTGGGCGTGGTCTGCCGCCTGTGCGGGTTCTCGGTGTTCAAGCTGGCCCGCTACCTCAAGGCCGAGCTGCTGCTGGTGCTGGGCACCTCCTCCTCGGAATCGGCGCTGCCCTCGCTGATGGAGAAGATGGAAAAGGCCGGCTGCAGCAAGTCCGTGGTTGGCCTGGTGGTCCCGACCGGCTACTCGTTCAACCTGGACGGCACCAACATCTACATGACCCTGGCGGCGCTGTTCATCGCCCAGGCGACCAATACCGAGCTGACCCTGGGCCACCAGATCGCCCTGCTGCTGGTGGCGATGCTCAGCTCCAAGGGCGCCGCCGGCGTCACCGGGGCCGGCTTCATCACCCTGGCCGCCACCCTGGCCGTGGTGCCGGAAGTGCCGGTGGCCGGCATGGCGCTGATCCTGGGGGTGGACCGCTTCATGAGCGAATGCCGCTCGCTGACCAACTTCATCGGCAATGCGGTGGCCACCGTGGTGGTCTCGCGCTGGGAGAACGCGCTGGATCGCGACCGCCTGGCGATGGTGCTGGACGGCCGCGAAGCCGAGCTGCCGCCGCTGGTCGTCGCCGACCTGCCGGACACGCTGCCGGCCCCGGCGCACTGAGCCCGATGACCTGATTGTGTGGTGCATGGTCGTGCCGTTCCTGCCGGGGCGTCGCGGCCATGTTTTATTTTGAAGGCCCGGTGCGCGGCGCTGGAATATGTGCGGTTGCAGCATGACCGCGACAGCGTAGCGACAGGTCCGTCCACGCCAACGGGGGTATGATCCCCTGTTCCTCTCGCCCATTCATCTGCAGAAAGCGATGTCCAACGAAGATTTCAAACAGGCAGCCCTCGACTATCACCGGCTCTCGCCGCCCGGCAAGATCAAGGTCACCGCGACCAAGCCGATGTTGACCCAGCGCGATCTGTCGTTGGCGTACTCCCCGGGCGTGGCACACGCCTGCGAGGCGATCATGGCCGACCCGCAGCAGGCCAGTGAACTGACCGCCCGCGGCAATCTTGTCGCCGTGATCTCCAATGGCACCGCCGTGCTCGGCCTGGGCAACATCGGCCCGCTGGCCGGCAAGCCGGTGATGGAAGGCAAGGGCGTACTGTTCCAGAAGTTCGCCGGCATCGATGTGTTCGACATCGAGATCGATGAGAACGACCCGGACAAGCTGGTCGACATCATCGCCTCGCTGGAACCGACCTTCGGCGGCATCAACCTGGAAGACATCAAGGCGCCGGAATGCTTCATCGTGGAGCGCAAGCTGCGCGAGCGCATGAACATCCCGGTGTTCCATGACGACCAGCACGGCACCGCGATCATCGTCGGCGCGGCCGTGCTCAACGCCATGCTCGTCACCGGCAAGAAGATCGAAGACGTGAAGCTGGCCACCACCGGCATGGGCGCAGCGGGTATCTCCTGCGTCAACATGCTGGTCTCGCTGGGCCTGAAGAAAGAGAACATCCTGGCCTTCGACCGCGACGGCGTGATCCACACCGGCCGCACCGACCTGGACCCGGAGAAGGCGCGTTACGCGCGTGATACCGACAAGCGCACGCTGGCCGAGATCGTCGATGGTGCGGACATCTTCCTGGGCCTGTCGGCCCCGGGCATCCTGACCGCGGACATGGTCAAGACCATGGCCAAGGATCCGGTGATCTTCGCCCTGGCCAACCCGACCCCGGAAATCATGCCGGAAGTGGCCCGTTCGGTCCGCCCGGACGCACTGATCGGTACCGGTCGTTCGGACTACCCGAACCAGATCAACAACGTGCTGTGCTTCCCGTACCTGTTCCGCGGTGCGCTGGACGTCGGTGCGACCGCGATCAACGAAGAAATGAAGATCGCCTGCGTGCACGCGATCGCCGCAATGGCACGCCGCGAGGCCAGCGACCTGGGCTCGGCCTATGGCGATGAGACCCCGAGCTTCGGCCGTGACTACCTGATTCCGCGTCCGTTCGATCGCCGCCTGCTGGTGGAGCTGTCGGCTGCCGTGGCGCAGGCCGCGATGGATTCCGGCGTAGCCACCCGTCCGGTCGCCGACATGGGCGCCTACCGCGAGAAGCTGGCCCAGTTCGTCTACCGCACCAGCCTGATGATGAAGCCGGTCTACGACCGCGCCCGCTCGGACAAGCAGCGCGTGGTGTACGCCGAAGGCGAGGAAGAAGTGGTGCTGCGCGCGGTGCAGAACGTGGTCGATGAAGGCCTGGCGCAGCCGATCCTGATCGGCCGCCCGGACGTGATCGAGGCCCGGGTCGAGCGCCTCGGCCTGCGCATGAAGGCCGGTGTCGATTTCGACATCACCAACATCAACGACGATCCGCGCTTCAACGAGTACTGGCAGTACTACCACAACCTCACCGGCCGTCGCGGTGTGACCGTGGCCGCCGCCAAGAACCTGATGCGCTCGCGCCCGACCCTGATCGCGGCAGTGATGGTGGCGCGTGGCGAAGCCGATGCGATGCTGACCGGCGTGGTCGGCCGCTTCCACAAGAAGCTTGGCTACGTGCGCAGCGTGCTGCCGCTGGAAGCCAAGGTGACCTCCACCTCGGCGATGACCGGCGTGATCAACCAGCAGGGCGTGTTCTTCTTCGTGGATACCCACGTGCAGGAAGACCCGACCGCCGAGCAGATCACCGAAGCGACGCTGCAGGCGGCGTATCGCATGAAGCTGTTCGGCATCGAACCGAAGGTGGCGCTGCTGTCGCACTCCAACTTCGGCAGCCACGACTCCAAGGACGCGCTGAAGATGCGGGCGGTCCGCGAGATGCTGCTCAAGCGCAACCCGCGCTTGAACGTGGATGGCGAAATGCAGGGCGATACCGCATGGGATGAAGCCCTGCGCCAGAAGCTGCTGCCCAACAGCACGCTCAAGGGCCGTGCGAACCTGTTCGTGCTGCCCAACCTGGAAGCGGCCAACATCGCCTACAACCTGGTACGCGTGTTCACCGACGGCGTGGCGATCGGCCCGATCCTGATGGGCGTGGCCAAGCCGGTGCACATCCTGACCACCAGCGCGACCTCGCGCCGCGTGCTCAACATGACCGCCATCGCGGCCGTGGATGCGCAGATCCGCAAGCAGCTTGAGGCGGAGAAGAACGCCTAAGGCGTTCTTTCCACCTCAAGTTGCCAAAACGC
>DMZT01000126.1 GCA_003484865.1 Stenotrophomonas sp. | reverse complement strand
CGCTGCGGGTCGATCGCGGTCGGCAGGCCGGCCGCGGTCAGCCGCTGCGCGATCTCCTGCGCCAGCGCGGGGTCGCCCGGTGCCGGGTACTGCAGATCGAACAGCGCCTGCGGAAAACCGCCGAAATCATGGATGGTCGGTGGCTGGGCATGCCCGCCGACCACGGGTTGATGGGTCAGCCAGTGCGCCGAGGCCATGACGATCGCGCGCGGTCGCTGCAGGCGCGCGGCCAGGGCCGCCAGGCGCTCACCGACCAGACCGGGGTTGAGCGCGGTCATCGGCGAGCCATGGGAGATGTACAGGGAGGGCAATCGGGACATCACGGACTCCAGTAGCGCTACGACGGCCCTGAGCTTATTGCGCGCCGCCTTGCCAATAAATACGATGCATCGACGCTGTTTATTTCTGAAAGAGAAACAATGGACACTCTGGATGCCATGCGTGTGTTTGTCGCCGTGGTCGAGCGCAACGGCTTCAGTGCCGCCGCGCAGGCCCTGGACCTGTCCACCGCCGGGGTGACCCGACAGATCGCGGCGCTGGAAAAGCGCCTCTCGACCCGGCTGCTCAACCGTACGACCCGCCGCGTGAGCCCGACCAGCACGGGCGCGGCCTATTACGCCGAGTGCGTGCGGCTGCTGGCCGAGTTCGATGCGCTGGAGGCCGGCATCAGCGCGCAGGCCCTGGAGCCCTCCGGGCGGCTGCGCATCAACGCGCCGGTCAGCTATGGCATCGCCCGGCTGGGCCCACTGCTGGCCGGCTATCGCGCGCGCTACCCGCAGGTGGAACTGGACCTGTCGCTGTCCGACCGCCTGGTGGACATGGTCGAAGAAGGCTACGACGTGGCGATCCGCATCACCCGCCAGCCCGGCCCGGCACTGATCGCGCGCAAGCTGGCGGACGCGCATATCAGCCTGTGCGCGGCGCCGGCGTATCTGGATGCGCATGGCCGGCCGCAGCAACCCGAAGATCTCTCCGCGCACGAATGCCTGCAGTACAGCTACTGGGGCGGCGGGGATGCGTGGCAGCTGCAGGGGCCACGCGGGGAGGTCTCCGTGCCGGTACGTGGCGGTGTGCGTGCCAACAATGGCGACGTGCTGCGCGAAGCGGCCATCGCCGGCATGGGCATCATCGTGCAACCGGACTTCCTGGTGGCCGAGGCGATCGCCGAGGGTCGACTGGAACGGGTACTGCCCGCGTGGGCGGTGCCGGGCATCGGCATCCATGCGGTGTACACCAGCCGCAGCCATCTGGCGCCGAAGGTGCGCAGCTTCATCGACTACCTGGTGGAAGCGCTGGGCGGATGACGGGTGGCGGCGGCCGGGCAGCGCCCGGCGAACTACGCCTCCACCGCATCCAACTGCGCGATCACCCTGGCCAGCGGCATCGGTCGGCCCAGCAGATAGCCCTGCACCTGGTCACAGCCGTGCGCGGCCAACCACTGATGCTGCCCGGGGGTCTCCACGCCTTCGGCGATGATGGTCAGGCCCATGCTGTGCCCCAGTGACAGCAGTGCACGGCAGATGGAGGCATTGCGTGGATTGGTTTCCACGTCCGCCACGAAGCTGCGGTCGATCTTGAGGATGTCCAGCGGCAGATGCTGCAGGTAGGACATGTTCGAATAGCCGGTACCGAAGTCGTCCAGCGAGATGCAGATGCCCTGCTCATGCAGGCGCTGCATGGTCTGCTTGGCCTGGCCGGGTTTGCGCATCAGGCTGCTCTCGGTCAGCTCGACCTGCAGCGCACCGCGGGCCAGCCCGAACTCCTGGCTGGCACGGGTGAACTCGGCCACCAGGTCGCTGTTGAAGAACTGCACCGCCGAGACATTCACCGCGATCGGCAGGTCCCAGCCGGCATCGACCAGCTGCCGCTGTGCCTGCGCGGCGGCGCGGATCACCCAGCGGCCCAGCGCCAGGATCAGGCCGGTGTCTTCGCACAGCTGGATGAACTCACCCGGTGGAATGAAACTGCCGTCGGCCTGCGGCCAGCGCAGCAGGGCTTCCAGCGCGGCCGGGCTGCTGTCGCCTGCGTGGCAGATCGGCTGGTAGTACAGCTCGAACTCGGTATCGATCGCGCTGTGGATGCGCCCAGCCAGGCGCAGGCGTTCGGACAAGCGCGAACTCACGGTGGTGTCATACCAGGCGATCACGTTGCCTTCGTCGCGCGCCGCATGCGCGGCCTGCGCGGCCATGCCGATCACCTGCTCGGCGGTGCTGGTGTCGGCGTCGGCCTTGACCGCCACGCCAATGCGCGGCTCGAACTGGTGCAGCCAATCCTGCCCGCGCACCGGCTCGGAGACGGTCTGCACCAGGGTGTCCAGCGCGGTCTGGCGCTGATGGTCGTCGCGGATGGCGAAAATGAAATCCTCGGCCGGCTGGAAGGCCAGCAGCCCATAGCGCACGCCGAGCCCGCCCAGGCGCTTGGCCATCGCCTGCAGCACCACGTCGCCGACCTCCCGGCCGAGCGTATCGGCGACCAGCTGCAGGCCACGGAACTGCACGTAGGCAATGGTGTACGCCCCGCCCTCCTCGTCCAGCTGCGCGGCCAGCGCACGCGTATTGAGCAGGCCGGTCGCCGGGTTGTGGGTGGCGTGATACGCCAGGTCGCGCTCGTAGGCCAGGCGCTCGCTGACGTCCTCGGCCAGCACCAGGCAGGCCTGGCGCCCATCGAAATCCAGCCGGGCCAGATGCGCACGGACCTCGAACACGGTGCCGTCCTTGCGCTGGTGCAGGCGCACCTGCGCATCCTGCACGTCGCCGATGCGGGCCTGGGCGATCGCCCCGCGGATCTCCTCCCAGCCTTCGCGCGGGCGGATATCCAGGATGCTCATCGCCAGAAATTCATCGCGGCTGTAGCCGTACTGGCGCACCGCCGCTTCGTTGACTTCCAGGAAGCGCAGCGTGTCCGGATCGAACACCCAGAACGGCGCCGGGTTGCGGTCGAACAGCAGCCGGAACTGTCGTTCGGCCTGCTGCACCCGGGCCAGCGCATCCACCCGCTCGCTGACATCGGTCAATGCCCCGATCATGCGGCGCTCGCGGTCCACCACCGCCACCCGCTGGCCACGCGCGGACACCCAGCGGATCGCGCCCCCGGGCAACACCAGGCGGAACATTTCATCGAGCACGCCGCTGCCGGCAAATGCGGCGTCGAAGGCCTGCTGCATGCGTACGGTGTCTTCGTGGTGCACGCGTGCGAAGAAGTCGGCGACCGGCAGGCTCTCGATGTCGATGCCGAAAATCTCACGCGCCAGCGGTGACCAGCGCAACAGGCAGGCATCCTCATCCACGTACCAGGTGCAGACCTTGCCAACCTGGTGCGCCATGCGCAGTTCGGCATGGCCGGTGCGCAGCTCCTCGCTCAGCGTGTCCTGATCGCGGGTGGCACGGCGCAGGCTCACATACACCGCGCCGAACAGCGCCCAGTACAGCAGATAGACGCCGATCGAGGCCTGCACATACGGCCACCACGCTGCCAGCACATCGCGCCGGCCCAGCCCGGCGTAGACCGCCAGCGGGTACTGCGCCAGCGTGTTGAGGCTGGAAATCCGTTCGATGCCATCGACCGCGCTGATCTCGGTCCCCAGCGGCGTCAACGCGTCTCGGCGCAGCAGCTCGCGCTTGGCCAGGCCGAAACGACGCCCCACCACCCCGGCCGGGTCCGGACTGCGCGCCAACACATAGCCATGCGGGTCGGTGATGGAGATCACCCCGGCATCGCCGGTGTCCATGCCGCCGATGATCGACTGCAGTTCGGCCGTGCGCAGCCGTGCCAGCAGCCAGCGGTCGCCGCCCATGGGCAGCGCCAGCGGCAGGATCCACTGCGCGGCATCCAGCGCTTGGGGTGGGCCAAGGAACACCTGGCTGCCCTGCCCGCGGTTGTCATCCACCGCCCACAGCGGCAGCTGCAGGTCCCCGCTGCCACTGGTCAGGGCGCGCCCGTACTGGTCGACCACCACGATGCTGTGCAGTTCGGCATGCCGAACTG
>DMZT01000506.1 GCA_003484865.1 Stenotrophomonas sp. | reverse complement strand
GATCTGCAGCTGCACGCTCAGGCATTCATGCAGGTCCTGGGCGGCCAGGCCGATGGGATCGCCGTGCAGGATTCGCTGACGGACCGCTTCCACACCGGCAGCGTCCACATCGCAGCGCGCGCTGGCTAGCAGGGTCAGCTGGGCAAGCGGGGCATCCAGATAGCCGGCGTCGTCGCAGTGCTCCAGCCAGAAACCAGCCACCGCCAGGTCGCGGTCATCCAGCTCCATCGCCAGCCGCTGCAGGGCGCGCAGCTGCGGATCGGAGGACTCGCCGGCTGCCACGCGCTGCATGCGGTCATCGTCACCGTCCTGCCAACCGGCACCGGCCACGTCCCACATGGTGCTTTCCGGCAGTTCGTCGAAGGCGGCCACATCCTGGGCGGTGGTGGCTTCGGCGGTGTCGGCAGCCACCGGCTCCGGCGCTTCTTCGATCTCGAGCAGCGGGTTGGTCTCGAGGGCGCGGCGGATTTCCAGTTCCAGCTGCATGCCGTCGAGCTGGAGCAGCCGGATCGACTGCAGCAGTTGCGGGGTGAGGTGGAGCTGCTGACCCATCTGGGTCGACATGGAGGCTTTCAAAGTGGTGTCCCGTTCGCACCGACTCCCCGGTGCGTTATGGAACACATCTTGCTTCTCTTCCCGTACGCCGGGAATCAGGGTGTTCCTGAGTCGGGTCGTCAAATCCCTGACAGCGTGTAGGGGCCACCCCTACATCGGCGCGGTATTTTGACGGGTGTCCGGGGTCGAGGCCTTGTTCTTCCGTGCCAGTCCGCCTGATCGGGCTTCAAAAATCCGTCGCCCTGCCCGGTGGACACACGCCGTGCGCCGGAGAACCGGCGCGAATCACTCCAGCTCGTGCTGATGACGGGCGGCGAGCAGCACCAGATCATTGGCACGGCGGCAGCCCAGCGACTCCATCATGCGGGCGCGGTGCGTCTCCACCGTCTTGACGCTGATGCCCAGGTCCGCCGCGATTTCCTTGTTGCTCTCGCCCTTGCCGATCTGACGCAGGATCTCGCGCTGGCGCGGCGACAGTGCGGCCACACCGACCGGCTTTTCCCTGCCCAGCATGGGCGCCAGCATCTTGGCCGAGATCTGCGGACTGAGGAACACCTGACCGGCATGCGCGGCGCGCAGGGCGAGTTCGAGTTCCTGCGGGGCGGCATCCTTCACCACGAAGCCGACCGCGCCACGGTCCAGCGCATCGCGCACATGCACGGCATCGTCGTGCATGGTCATCATCACCACGCGCGAGCCGGGCGTACGCAGCAGGATGTCGCTCAGGGCTTCCAGGCCGGTGCGGCCGGGCAGGGACAGGTCCATCAGGACGACGTCCGGGGAATGCTGCACGCTCAGCTGCAGCGCCTGCTCGGCGTTGCTGGCCTCGGCGATGACCTCGACGTCGGCAAAGCCCTGCAGCAGGCGACTGAGGCCGGCACGGACCAGGGTGTGATCATCGACGATGAGAACGCGCACAGGCTGCTTGGGGAGCGGGGAGGCCGTCACCTTAACGGAGTGAAGGCCTACCGCCAAGCCGAATACGTCACAGTCGGGGCCGTACGGTCAACGCAGGCGACGCGCTTCGGCGATCTG
The DNA here is from genome assembly GCA_003484865.1 of Stenotrophomonas sp. Taxonomy (GTDB): domain Bacteria; phylum Pseudomonadota; class Gammaproteobacteria; order Xanthomonadales; family Xanthomonadaceae; genus Stenotrophomonas. The sequence goes on along the minus strand of DMZT01000506.1, from coordinate 2,550 downwards.
GCGGCGGTGCAGGCGGAACAGATGCCGCTCCAGGGCCATTTCCAGCGCGTCGCTCAGCCCTTCGAAACGCAACCACAGGTAATGCGCGCCCGAGCCATTGGCCGCTTCGGCCACGATCACCACGGGCAGGTCGATATGGTCGGGCAGCCAATCGCAGGGCTGCAGGCGGATCACGCCCATGCTGCCCGGTGCGGCGCCGCTGCGGCTGCCCTGTTCCAGGCGGATGCCACGGCGTGACCAGCGCAGGGGGCGCAGTGGCAGGTCCTGCGCACTCTGCCGGACCAGGCGGCCCAGCAGCACCATGACCAGATCGAGCTTGGCTTCCAGGCGCTGCACCTGAAGCGTGGTATCGCTGCGGTCGTCATGACCGTCATCGCTGCGGGCATCCTCCACCAGCGCCACGCTGCGCAGCAGGGTCTCGGCCGTGCCGGGGCGGATCACCGCGCTGCCGATGCGGAACTCGGCCGGCAGCGCCACTTCGCAGCTCAGCGTCTCATCGAACAGCTCGCTTTCGGCCGGGTGATGGATGGCGCTGGTGCGAAGCTCGTTCATGTCAGGGATTCTGCGCAAAGGCGCGCCTGTGCGGCGCGGGGTGGGTGGCGATGGTCACGGCCAGGGCGGCTGGCACCCTCGCGTTGGCGCATCATGAACAGCATGATGCGCTGCTGGCGTGCCTGTAGTGAAGCCAGGCCCGGCACGTCGGACAGGGCTGATGGGCCGGCCAGATAATTGCGCTGGGCGGCATCGAGGGCATCAAGCTGGCGACCCGCTTCGACGAGGTTCTCATCGTGCAGGGCCGCTTCCAGTGCATCCAGCCGTGCGTTGATGGAGCCGAGCGAGGCGATCACAGTGCCTCTGCCTGCAGGTAGGCGTGGGCGGCGCGGAGGGAGCGACCGCTGTGCTGCAACTGCGCGGCAGCTTCGTCGCGAAGCTGGACCATGCGCGAGAGCACGCGCTGCTGATGGTCGCGCAACGCCTGGATCGCAGCATCGGTCGGGCGTTCAACCACCAGCGACAGCGCCGCGACCGCCTGCAGATGGTCGGTCATCAGGCGTTGGCTGGCTTCGTGGTCGCCGCTGGGCAACGCAGCTTCCAGGGTATCCAGGGTGTCGTGGAGCGGGCGCAGGTTCATGGCGCAGCAACCGGCCGCACCTGGCGGTGGTCGGCCGGAATGGCGTTCCACGCCGAGTCGATTTCCATCACCAGTCCAAGGGCCTCTTTCAGCGCCGTCGGATCGTTGTGCAGGTTGGCCTCGGTCAGGCGCATGATGATGAAATCGTAGAGTGCCGATAGGTTGGCCGCGATCTCTCCGCCGGCCTCATGATCCAGCGACCCGTTGAGGTGCCCGACGATGGCGCAGGCTTCGCCGATGGCCTTGCCCTTGCGCGGCTGATCATTGCGCTGCAGCGATGCTTCGGCGGTACGGATGCGTTCGCAGGCGCCGGCCAGCAGCAGGGCGACGAGCTTGTGCGGATCGGCATCGACCACTGAAGTGGTGACGCCGACCTTGCGGTACTGCTCGGCGAACTGCCGATTGGGACCGTACATGTATGGACTCTCCTGAGTTGCCTGCGTGCCGGAGTACCTGCGCGGTTGGCGCAGCGTGGCACAGGTCTTACTGGGTTATCGGCGCATACGGCCGCCGACTTGAGGCTGCCGTATGCAAAGGGGGAAGGCAGGGCGGATCAGCTGGTCAGCTGCGAGGCCAGCGAGCTGCTGGCCGATTGCATCTGGGTGACCAGCGTTTCCATGGCGGTGAACTGCTTGGTGTAGCGATCGGAGACTTTTTCCATCCGCGCATCCAGGTCGTCCAGTTGCTTTTCCAGCGCCTTGATCTGTTTGTTGAGCGAGCTGGTGCGCTGGGTGATGGTGCCCGTGGTCGCATCGAGATTGCTCTTGAGCAGCTCGGTCAACGGCTTGCCCATGGCGCCCTCGGCGCCGAACAGTTTCGTGGCGGCCTCGGGATTCTTGGACAACGCCGTATCGAGCGTGGTCGAGTTGAGGCTCAGGGTGCCATCGGCGGCGATGGTCACGCCCAGCGCCTTGAGGTCGTTGACGTTTGCGCTTATCTGGCCGCGCAGCTGCTGCTGCAGGCCGCGCACCATGGCATCGCCGGTCATGGTCGAGGCGGTGCCGGTTTCGGCGTTGTAGGCGCTGGAGTTCTTTAGCGTGGACTGGATGGAGTTGTAGGCGGTGATGAACGCGTTGAGGTTGGTCTTGAGCGTGCTGTTGTCCGGGCTGATGGTCAGCGTCTGGGTCTCGCCTTCCTTGGCCTTGGTCAACGTCAGGCTGACGCCCGGCACCAGATCGGTAATGGTGTTGGAGCTGCTGGTCCGGGTGAACCCGTCCACCACCACCACTGCATCCTTGGCTTCGACCATGACATCCATCGTCGAGGCATCGGTACCATCGTACTGCAGCGCCGCGAGCCCGCCGTTGCCACCGCTGGCGCTGACCTTGAGGGCGCCCTTGCTGCCAGCGTCCACCGCGGTCAGCACCAGGTGCTCGCCATCGTCGGCGGTGACGACCGCCGCGGTCACGCCCTTGCTG
>DMZT01000505.1:540-11932 GCA_003484865.1 Stenotrophomonas sp. | reverse complement strand
CACCGACCGTTGGTCGGTGGGCACGCCCTCAATGCGCCGCCTTGTCCCGCTTCCAACCACGGTGCGCGATATCCAGCTTCAGGCTGTACAACGCGGTGAAGGCCGGAAACAGGTTCTGCAGCACGCCCACCGAGTCCTGCTTGGCCGAGAACAGGAAGTAGCTCAGCGTCATCAGGCTGCCGACCACGCTCATGTACCAGAACAGGCGCGGGATCACCGGCTTGCCGGCGCGGCGCGAGGCCACGAACTGGACCAGCCAGCGCCCGCCGAACATCAGTGCGCCGGTGTAGCCGATCAGCTTCCAGCCGGTGACGTGCAGGCCGGTCCAGTACAGCCAGGTCAACGGCTGGTCGAGCCAGTGCAGTTCCATCAGCGTTCTTCCACGGCGGTGCGCTTGCTGCGCGTGATCAGCCAGGCGACCCCGCGCAGGTCGCGGATGCCGACCAGGGCGCGGCCGAGATTGTTGTACTTGGATACGCCCGCGGTGCGATGCCGATGATTGACCGGCACGCTGATGGTCTTCCAGCCGGCACGCTGCATCAGCGCCGGCAGGTAGCGGTGCATGTGGTCGAAATACGGCAGGTCCATGAACGCGGCACGCTCGAACAGCTTGATGCCGCAGCCGGTATCGGGCGTGTCGTCGCGCAGCATGCGCGCGCGGATCGCGTTGGCCCACTTGCTGGCCCAGCGCTTGCTGCCCGAATCTTGGCGATTGACGCGCCACCCAGCGAACAGCTTTACCTCGCTGGCGGCGGCAGCGCGCGCGGCGAGCAGCCCGGGGATGTCGGCCGGATCGTTCTGGCCGTCACCGTCCAGGGTGGCGATCCACGGCGCGCGCGCGTGCTTGACGCCGTTGCGCACCGCGGTGCTCTGCCCGCTCTGGGTGACATGGTGCAGCACCCGCAGTTCCGAGGTGGTGGCCTTCAGGGCCTGCAGCACCGCCAGGGTGTCGTCGCGCGAATGGTCGTCGACATAGACGATTTCGAACTCGATCCGTCCGCGCAGCGCGGTGGTGATCTCGTGGATCAGGGGCGTGACGTTGTCGCGTTCATTGAAGACCGGGACGACGACCGACAACTGGGGTTGGCTCATGGTCGGACTCTGCGAATGGCCAGGATCGAAAAAGAGCGCGCATTTTCCGCACCCGAGGTTATCCGAAGATGAATGGGTCCGCGTGTGTCAGGCGTGAGCACCGAAATAATCGCGGCACCAGGCCACCACCGGCGGCAGACCGCGCTCGATCGGCATGGCCGGCGCGTAGCCGAACGCGTCATGCGCCCGCGTGGTATCGGCCATGGTGCGGACCATGTCGCCCGGCTGCATCGGCTTGTAGACCTTCTGCGCTGGACGTCCGGCGGCGGCCTCGATGACACCGATGAAGTGCTCCAGCTCGATCGGCGTGTGATTGCCGAGATTGAAGACGCGATGCGGAACGACCTCGCTGGACGGATGCGCCAGCGCGCCGAGGATACCGTCCACGATGTCGGAGACATGTGTGAAGTCGCGCTGCATTTTTCCGTCGTTGAACACGTCGATCGGGCGGCCGGCCAGCACCGCGCGCGAGAACAGCAGCGGTGCCATGTCCGGGCGGCCCCACGGGCCATACACGGTGAAGAAGCGCAGGCCGGTGGCATGCAGGCCGAACAGCTGGGCGTAGGTGTAGGCCATCAGCTCGTTGGCGGCCTTGGTCGCGGCGTACAGCGAGCGCGGCTTGTCGATGCGCTGGTCTTCGGAGAACGGCGGGGTCGCCGAATCGCCGTACACCGAGCTGCTCGAGGCATACACCAGATGGGCCACGCCGCGATGGCGGCACAGCTCCAGCATGTTGACGAAGCCGGTCAGGTTGCTGTCGACGTAGGCATGCGGGTTCTCCAGCGAGTAACGCACGCCGGCCTGTGCGGCCAGATGGATGACCCGGGTCGGCTGGACCTCGTCGAACAGCGCGGCCAGGCCGTCGCGGTCGGTCAGGTCGAGCACGCGGATGTCGGCGTCCGGGCACAGCGCGGCCACGCGATCGCGCTTGATCTGCGGATCGTAGTAGTCGTTGTAGTTGTCCAGGCCGACGACGCGCTCACCGCGCGCGAGCAGGGCCTTGCAGGTGTTGGCACCGATGAAACCGGCTGCGCCGGTCACGAGAATCGTCATGGGGTCCGTCCGTCATACTTGCCACGTATCAATACAGTGCTTTCCCGGGACGCCCGCGTGGCGTTGCACACGTCCCGATGGTCCGCTTCACCAGAGGCTGAGCGGCGCTTCCTTGGCCAGGGTGGCCTTGCGTTCCTTGCTGAAATCCCACCACGGTCGCGGCGCTTCGCCCTGCATGAAACGCAGCACCGACAGAAATACATCGATCACACAGGGGTCGTGCATCACCCCGGTGCGCAGACACAGCTGCGCGTACATGTCGTAGGCATCGCGGCCGCGCAGATGCGCTGGCACGCGGATGCCGATCAGACGGAGATCTTTCTCACAGGCCGGCCCGACATTCGGCAGGTCGGTCAGACGCAACAGATGGTTGCGGTCGACCTTGGTGGGGTTCATTGGTTGGGGGAAATCCTCTGACGCCTGCGGGGGACTCAGCCCTTCTGTGCGCGAAGTCGGTCGAGCACGCCATCCAGCGTGTCCAGGTCGGTGTAATGGATGATCAGCTTGCCCTTGCCGCCACGGCCATGGGCAATCGCCACGCGGGCGCCCAGCGACTCGGACAATTCGGTTTCCAGCGACGCGATATCGGCCTGCGGCGCGGCGGCGGTGGGCTTCTTGCGCAGCGCGCCGGGCACTTTGCCAGCAGCGAACTGCTGCGCGCGGTGTTCCACTTCGCGCACCGACCAGCCCTGGTCGGCCGCTTCCTGGGCCAGCTTGCTGGCCAGTTCCGGCGCCAGGGTGAGCAGCGCGCGGGCATGGCCCATTTCCAGCCGGCGGGTTTCCAGCAGCAGGCGGATCGCGATCGGCAGCTCCAGCAGGCGCAGCAGGTTGGACACCGCCGCACGCGAGCGGCCAACGGCCTGGGCGGCCTCGGCATGGGTCAGGGCGAACTCGCTGATCAGCCGCTGCAGCGCTTCGGCTTCCTCAAGCGGGTTGAGGTCTTCGCGCTGGATGTTCTCGATCAGCGCCATCGCGATGACGGTGCGGTCTTCCAGCTCGCGCACCACCACCGGCACTTCGTCCAGGCCGGCCAGCTGCGAAGCGCGCCAACGGCGTTCGCCGGCCACGATCTCGAAACTGTCCGGGCCCAGCTGGCGGACCAGGATCGGCTGGATCACGCCCTGCGCCTTGATCGACTCGGCCAGCTCGGCAAGCTTGGTCTCGTCCATGTCGCGGCGCGGCTGGTACTTGCCCGGCTGCAGATGGCCGACCGGCAGCTTGCGCAGGCGTTCGCCCGGCAGCGGTTCGACCACGGCCGCCGCCTGCACCTGTGTCACCGCCCCCTTGGGCCCCAACAGCGCGTCGAGGCCGCGGCCGAGGCCGCGTTTCTTGCCGAGGGCAGGCTTGGTGCTCATCAGGCGGTCTCCATGGCCTTGTCGGCCTTCTTGCGTTGGTTGTTGCGACGGATGATCTCGCCGGCCAGGCCGAGATAGGCAACGCCACCGCGCGAGGCACGGTCGTACCCGACGATGCTCTGGCCATGGCTGGGTGCCTCGGCCAGGCGCACGTTGCGCGGCACGATGGTGCGGAACACCTGCTCGCCGAAGTGCTCGGTCAGCTCGGCCGACACGGCATTGGCCAGGTTGTTGCGCACATCGAACATGGTCCGCAGCACGCCCTCGATCTCCAGCGCGGGATTGAGGTTGGCACGCAGTGCTTCGATGGTTTCCACCAGCGCGCTCAGGCCTTCCAGCGCGTAGTACTCGCACTGCATCGGCACGATCACCGAATCGGCGGCGGCCAGTGCGTTGAGCGTCAGCAGCGACAGCGCCGGCGGGCAGTCGATCAGGATGTAGTCGTATTCGTCGCGGATAGGGGCCAGCGCGCGCTTGAGGCGCTGCTCGCGCTCGCTCTGGTCCATCAGCTGGATCTCGGCGGCGGTCAGGTCGATGTTGCCCGGGAGCAGGTCGAAGCCTTCCGGGGTCTTGACCCGGACCTCGGCCGCAGTGCTTTCGCCCAGCAGCAGATCACAGGTGGACGCGGCGACTTCACGCTTGTCCACGCCGCTGCCCATGGTCGCATTGCCTTGGGAATCGAGGTCGACAAGAAGCACGCGCTTGGGTGCAGCAGCCAGGGAGGCGGCCAGATTGACGGCGGTCGTGGTCTTGCCGACGCCACCTTTCTGGTTGGCGATGGCGATGATGCGGGCCATGCGGGTGAGCCTCATCGGCAGGGAGTGGGACTGGTCATTATGCGTATATGGGGCGTGTCATGCACTGTGAGATGCGCGGAAGGCACGCGCCGCAATACCGCAGCGACGCCCACGGGCATGCCGATGGCGCCGCGTGGGGCCACCGCAGGAGGGGGGCGGGACGACCGTGGGGCGGGCGATGCAGGCGGTGAGATCACCGGCTCACGGGCCGGTGACCACCACCAGATGGCGCTCGCCGGTCAATCCGGGGACGCTCAGCGGCACCACCTTCTCCACCGCCCAGCCGGCCGGCAGCTGCGCGATCTCGTCGTGCGGGTACACGCCTTTCATCGCCAACAGGCGGCCACCCGGGCGCAGCAGATGCCCACCGACCCGGATGATCCCGGCCAGGGTATCCATCGCGCGGGCGGTCAAATGGTCATAGGCGGCCGGTTCGGCCAGCGCCTCGGCGCGCGACTCGGCCACGCGGGCGTTGCCCAGGCCCAGCTGGCGCACAGCCTCGCGCATGAAGCGGGCCTTCTTGCCGTTGCTCTCGACCAGGGTCACCTGCAGCTGCGGGCGTGCGATCGCCAGCGGGATGCCCGGCAGCCCGGGGCCGGTGCCCAGGTCGGCAAGGTTGCCGGTCTCCAGGAACGGCTGCATCGCCAGCGAATCGAGCAGATGGCGGGTCACCATCTCCAGCGGATCGCGGATGGCGGTCAGGTTGTAGGTGCGGTTCCAGCGGTCGAGCAGGGTCAGGTAGGTCAGCAACGGCGGTGCCAGCGCGGCGTCCAGCTGCATGGCGGCCAGGCCGCGCTCAAGCGCATCGGCCACGCCGGCGGGGAGGGTGTGTTCTGTCATGGCACCATTATCGCAGGTCGGTAGAGCCGACCGTTGGTCGGCGCCCCATCTCACATCGCATGCCAGGCCAGCGCCGCGCGGAAATCATCGGCTGCCTGCCACTCATGCAGGTGCCAGCGCCCGGCCGGCCCCAGTTCCGGATCGCACCAGGCCAGATGCAGGCCACCGTCGAGGCCGGGCGCGAGCTGCAGCCGGTGCAGACCGAAGGAGATGCCCTGCCCCTGCGCCTTCAACAGCGCTTCCTTGGCGCACCACACGCGGAAGAACCAATGGTTGCGGGCGTTCTCGTCCAGCGATTCCAGCCAGGCGATCTCGGCCGGGTGGAAGAAGCGCTGCACGATTTCCAGCATCCGTGGCCTCGGGCGCAGCGGCTCCAGGTCCACGCCAAGGCGGACGCCTTCACCGAGGGCGACCAGCAGCTGCCCATGGCTGTGGCTCCAGCCGGTCCCGATATGCGCCAACGGGCCATGCAGCTCTGGCCGGCCGCGCGGGTCGCGCTGCAACGGCACGTCCTCCGGCGCCCCGCCCAGCTGCTCGGCCAGCAGCAGCCGGGCCTGGGGCTCGCCCCGGGTGCCCGGCACATGCGGCAGGCGCCAGACCGTGACCGGGCCGAAGCGCCAAGGGCCGTCCAGCGTCGCCGGCAGGGTCATGCCACGGCTCCGCCGTCGCGGCTGCACGACGATTTCACAGGGTGTGCCGTCCACTGCAGGGGTTGCAACCGCACAGAGGGAGTCAACGTTATGGGCATCATCATCTGGTTGATCGTCGGCGGCATCGTGGGCTGGCTTGCCAGCATCATCATGAAGCGGGACGCGCAGCAAGGCATCATCCTCAACATCGTGGTCGGCATCGTCGGCGCATTGCTGGCCGGTTGGCTGTTCGGCGGTGGCATCAATGAAGCGATCACCATCCGCACGTTCCTGTTCTCGTTGATCGGCGCAGTGATCCTGCTCGCGATCGTGAATCTGTTTACGCGCAGGAACGTGCGGTAACGAACGCACGTACAAGGTTTGATCGACAAGGCCCGGCACTGCCGGGCCTTGTTGTTTCCGCGGTCAGCCCAACTGCACCCAGGCCGGGGCATGGTCGCTGGGGCGCTCCCAGGTGCGCGGCTCACGGTCGATGCCCGAGCCCAGCGCGCGCGCCTTGAGCGCGTCGGAGACCAGGGTCAGGTCGATGCGCAGGCCCAGGTTGCGCCGGAAGCCGGCCGCCCGGTAGTCCCACCAGCTGAACACGCCCTCTTCCTCGCTGTGCAGGCGGAAGGCATCGTGCAGGCCGAGCTGCAGCAGCTTGTTCAGGGCACCGCGCTCGGCGGTGGAGGTCAGGATGTGGTTCTCGTTCCAGACCAGCGGGTCGTGCACGTCGCGGGCATCGGGCGCGATGTTGAAGTCACCCATCACCACCAGCTCCGGGTACTTCGCCAGCTCGGCTTCGACCCAGGCATGCACGGCCTCCAGCCAGCGCAGCTTGTAGGCGTACTTGTCGGTGCCCACGTCCTGGCCGTTGACCACGTACAGGTTGATGATGCGCACGCCGTTGACGGTGCCGGCGATGGCGCGCTTCTGCTCATCCTCGAAGCCGGGGATGCCGATCTGCACGTCCTGCGCCGGTTCCCGCGAGAGCAGCGCGACGCCGTTGTAGGTCTTCTGCCCGGCAAACACGCTGCGGTAGCCCAGCCCGGCCAGCACCGCGTCGGGGAACTTGTGGTCCTCCATCTTGGTTTCCTGGATGCCGACCACGTCCGGCGCGAACGCCGTGAGCCATTGTTCCAGGTGCGGCAGGCGCACGTTGAGCGAGTTGACGTTCCAGGAGGCGATTTTCATGCGCGCCATTCTACCGGTAGCCACCGACCGTTGGTCGGTGGAGCCGGTAGTGCCGGCCGCTGGCCGGCAGCCTCTCGCGTCCGGGCACGCAGATTTTTGCCGCACGCCTGCGTCTCCCGCTAGGCTCTGGCCCACCCCCGCTAGCGCAGATATCCCATGAACGCAGATGCCTTCGTAGCAAAATGGTACGCGGAGAAAGCGAACCTGCTCGCCATGGCATGGACCCCAGGCACGGCGTGCGCAGCAAGGATTGCCGCGATGGACCTGTCGCCCGAGCAGACCCAGCTGTTGCGGGAGATGCTCGACGTCTTCACCACCGACACCCTCTACACCCTGCTGCTCGGGTTGGATGGCAGCGCCGCGCTGGGCGGCGACCAGCGCCACTACACCCTGCTGGACGAGGACGGTTCGGTGATTGCCAAGGAAGGCGATCTTGAAGCTGCGGCCTATGCGTGGTTCCACGAAGGCCCATCGTCGCAGCCGGGGCGTTGAGGGTGCTTTGCGCCACATGACGTGATTGATCCGCAGCGCCACTCGCCAGCGGAGGCGCCGGGGCCAGCGGCGCAACACATTGTCCAGTGGGCAAGGGGATATCACGCTGCAATTGTTGCCGATGACTCGGAGTTCTGTAGGTGCTTTCGCACATGAAAGCGAGGAGCTTCCCCACTTGCATCGCTGTCGACTGGAGGAAGATTCTCGACATGTCGCCCCGTGACTACCGCCTATACCTGCAGGAGCTCCGACGCCCCATGCCCACTGAATTCGCGATCCACGCGTTGAATTACAAGACACTCGCTGCGGTGCTGCTGATCGGGGTCGTCCCGCTGCTGTTGGTCGGCATGGCGGTCTACTTCCTCGGGAAGGACAGAATGTCCCGGTTGGCCGCGCTCGGCGCCACCTCTCTGGCCGTCATCATCGGCCTGCTTGGCGTCTGGCAACTCAGCGCGATCCGACTGACCGCGGACGCCACGACCCTGACCGTCGGCGGCGGCGCGTATTCCGTTTCAGTTCCGATGGCACAGATCGATCATGCCGGTGCACGACGGCGGCTGCCCGGCAGCGATGACACTGCGTTGGGTCTACGCACCCATGGCATCGGCATGCCAGGCCTTTCATTGGGGTGGTTCCGCACCGGCAAGGGGAAGGCATTCGCAGCAGTGACCGATCCAGCGAAGGTGGTGATCCTGCCGACGACGGCCGGTTACACGCTGCTGGTATCCCCGGAGGATCCCGACGCGTTCCTGGCCGCGCTCAGGCATCGGTAGCGGGCGTCCATGCCGGCGGCCCCTACCGCACCATCGCCTTCAACATCCCGGCGATCTTCGAATACGGCGGCTTGAGCAGATCGCTGGCCGCCCAACGCGACTGCCACAGGATCGGCAGCTGCTTGCTCATCGCATCGAAACCGGCGCGCGCGTGATAGGCGCCCATACCACTCGGGCCAACGCCGCCGAAAGGCAGCCCATTGACCGCAAAATGCAGCAGCGTGTCGTTGACGGTGACGCCGCCGGCCACGACCTGCGCCAGCACCCGTTCCACCTGCGTACGTTCGTGACTGAAGACGTACAGCGCCAACGGGCGGTCACGTGACTGCACCGCCGCGATGGCGGCGTCCAGATCCGGATACGCGCAGACCGGCAGGATCGGGCCGAAGATCTCCTCGCGCATCAGCGCCAGATCGGCCGGCGGATCGAGCACGATGGTCGGCACGATCAGCCGCTCGCGCCGCGCACGCTCGGGATCGACCGTGGCCAGTTCGATCACCGGCACGCCCCGCGCGCGGGCTTCATCGAGATAGCCGCGCAGGCGCTGGTACTGGCCGTCGTGGATGATCCGGGTGTAATCCGCGGCGTCGCTGAAATCGCCATAGCGCGCCTGCACCTGGGTCTGCAGCTGCTGCACCAGCTCGCGCTGGCGATGGCCGTCGATCAGCACGTAGTCCGGCGCGATGCAGGTCTGGCCGGCATTGAAGAACTTGCCGGTGGCCAGGCGCGCGGCGGCCTTCTCCAGCGGGTAGTCGCTGCAGACAATGGCCGGGGATTTGCCGCCCAGCTCCAGCGTGAGCGGGGTCAGGTGCTCGGCGGCGGCCGCCATGACCTTGCGGCCGACGGTGGTGGAGCCGGTGAACACCAGATGGTCCAGCGGCGAGCCGGCCAGGGCGCTGGCGAGGTTTCCATCGCCCTGCACGACCGCCACGCGATCGGAAGGGAACACGTCAGCCAACAGCGAGTACAGGAATGCGCTGGTGCGGGGCGTGTGCTCGGACGGCTTGAGGATCACGTGGTTGCCGGCGGCGATCGCGGTGGCCAGCGGAATCAGCGCCAGGTTGACCGGGTAGTTCCAAGGGGAGATCACCCCGACCACGCCCAGCGGCACCGGGCGGGTCTGTGCGCGCGCCGGCCAGAACCGCCAGCCGACACCGACCCGGCGCGGCCGCATCCAGCCGCGCAGATGGCCGCACAGGTGGTCGATGTCGCCGAGCACGGTCATGCCATCGGCGATCAGTGATTCGTGGGTGGAGCGGTGGCCGAAATCGGCCGAGATCGCCGCGGCCATGTCCGGCAGACGTGCCTTGAGGGCGGCGCGCAGGCGCTGCAGGTCGTCGCGGCGCTGTTCCAGCGTCGGGCGGTTGGCCTGCCAGGCGGTACGCAGGGTCTGCAGGATCGCGGGAAGCGCGGCGGGATCGGTGTGGGCATCGCTCATGGGCCGACTATAGCGGGACGCAGCGTGAGCGCGGGTCAGGGTAGTGCCGGCCGCTGGCCGGCAGGTGGGATGGGCCCACCTGGGTGCCGGCCAGCCGCCGGCACTACCCTGCTTATTCTTCTTCCGGCACCTCGTCCGCGTTGAGCGTGCGCGCTTTGCGCTTGGGCGCGGTGAACGGGGTCGGCGTGGGCACGCCGGGCAGCGCCGTGCCGAACACCATGTGCGCCCCGGCGCGCAGGTCTCCGCCCGCCATCTCCAGCTCGAAGCGTTCCGCATCACGCTCGCGGATCTGCTCGGCGATCTCACGCGCATCGTCCGGATCGGCACCCAGCTCCATCAACGCGGCCTGGCCGAACTGCAGCGCCGACTCGAAGGTCTCGCGGATCTGGAAGTCCACGCCGGCATGGATCAGGCGCAGCGAATGCTCGCGATCGAACGAGCGCACCAGCAGCTTGGCCTGGGGGAACTCGTGGGTGACCAGCTCGACGATGCGATCGGCATCCTGGTCGCTGTTGACGCACACCGCGATCGCACGCGCCGACCCCGCGCCGGACGCATGCAGTACATCCAGCCGGGTACCGTCGCCGTAGTAGATCTTGAACCCGAAGCGCTCGGCGTTGTGGATCATGTCCACGTCGTTGTCGATGATGGTCACATCCACATCGCGCGCCAGCAGCGACTGACTCGCCACTTGGCCGAAGCGACCAAAGCCGATCAGCAGCACGCTGCCGGACAAGCCGTCGGCTTCTTCGACGCCATCGAGCGAGACTTCCCGGTCCGGCATCAGCTTGTCGTGCAGCAGCACGAACAGCGGCGTCAGCGCCATCGAAAGCACCACGATCGCGGTCAGATTGGCATTGACCTGTACGTCGATCACACCGGCCACCGCCGCGGCGGAGAACAGCACGAAGGCGAACTCGCCGCCCTGCGCCATCACCACGCCACGGTCCAGCGCCTGCCGATGATCACTGCCCAGGATGCGCGCGACCACGTAGATGCAGACCGCCTTGGCCAGCATCAGCGCGAACACGCCGGAGACGATCAGCGGCCAGTTGTTGGCCACGACGGTGAGGTCCAACGCCATGCCGACGCTGAGGAAAAACAGGCCGAGCAGGATGCCGCGGAACGGCTCGATGTCCGCTTCGATCTGGTGGCGGAAGGTGGATTCGCTGAGCAGCACGCCCGCGAGGAACGCGCCCATCGCCATCGACAACCCACCCAGCTGCATCAGCAGCGCGGCGCCGAGCACGACCAGCAGGGCAGCGGCCGTCATCACCTCGCGCGCCTTGGCGGCGGCGAGGATGCGGAACAACGGATTGAGCAGGAAGCGGCCGACCAGCACCAGGCCGACGATCGCACCGGCAGCGATACCCACGGTGACCCAGCGCGAGCTCTCGCCCGCATCACTGTGCACCGGCGCCATGAACGCGACCACCGCCAGCAGCGGCACGATCAGCAGATCTTCGAACAGCAGGATCGAGACGATCTTCTGGCCGGTCGGCAGCGCGATGTCGCCGCGTTCGGCAAGCAGTTGCATCACCACCGCGGTGGAGGTCAACACGAACCCGGCGGCGCCGATGAAGGCCACCGGCAAGGGGAAGCCGAGCAGCATGCACACGCCGGTCAGCACCGCGCCGCAGACCACGATCTGCAGCGTGCCCAGGCCGAAGATCTCGTTGCGCAGACTCCACAGGTGCGAGGGCCGCATCTCCAGGCCGATCACGAACAG
>DMZT01000505.1:0-393 GCA_003484865.1 Stenotrophomonas sp. | reverse complement strand
TCCAGGCCGATCACGAACAGGAACATCACCACGCCGAGCTCGGCGGTATGCAGGATGGCCTGCGGATCGGAGAACCAGCCGAACCCGAACGGGCCGATGGCCAGGCCCGCGGCGAAATAGCCCAGCACCGAGCCCAACCCCAGCCGGCGGAACAGCGGCACCATGACCACTGCCGCGCCCAGCAGAGCGACGACTTTCACCAGTTCACTGGCACCTGCTTCCACCGCCATGCGGTTGTTTCCCCGGACTACACAAGATGGGTCAACGATAGGGCAAAGCGGTGAAGGGCAATAGCGCGGATGATGCGTTTTATCGTGCTGAATTCAGAACGATATTGAATCTGGATGCCACATCGTCCCGAAATCGCCACCGAACCCACCGGTAGAGCCACGC
>DMZT01000381.1:3763-3894 GCA_003484865.1 Stenotrophomonas sp. | reverse complement strand
CTCATGAAGCCGAGACCTCGATCCGCGTCAGCGTGGACAAAGTCGATGCGCTGATCAATCTGGTCGGCGAACTGGTCATCACCCAGGCCATGCTCAAGCAGGTCTCGCACGCGCTGGATCCGGCGCAGGCC
>DMZT01000381.1:3257-3578 GCA_003484865.1 Stenotrophomonas sp. | reverse complement strand
CGGCGCAGGCCGAGCAGCTGCTGACCGGCCTGGATCTGCTGGAACGCAATACCCGCGATCTGCAGGAAGCGGTCATCGGCGTGCGCATGCTGCCGGTGGACGCGGTGTTCCGCCGCTTCCCGCGCCTGGTCCGCGATCTGTCCTCGCGCCTGGGCAAGCACGTGCGCCTGCGCACCATCGGCGAAGGCACCGAACTGGACAAGGGCCTGATCGAGAAGATCGCCGATCCGCTCGTGCACCTGGTCCGCAACTCGATCGACCATGGTCTGGAAATGCCGGACGTGCGTCGCGAGGCGGGCAAGGACGAAACCGGTACGATCA
>DMZT01000381.1:0-2957 GCA_003484865.1 Stenotrophomonas sp. | reverse complement strand
CGAAGTCAGCGATGACGGCCGCGGCCTGAACCGCGACAAGATCCTGTCCAAGGCGCTCGAACGCGGCCTGAGCGTGCCGGACAACCCCACCGACGCACAGGTCTGGGATCTCATCTTCCAGCCCGGCTTCTCCACCGCCGATGCCGTCACGGATCTGTCCGGTCGTGGCGTCGGCATGGATGTGGTCCGCCGCAACATCCAGGCGCTGGGTGGCGAAGTACAGCTGGAAAGCCAGGCCGGCAACGGCACCCGCGTGCTGATCCGCCTGCCGCTGACATTGGCGATCCTGGATGGCATGACCGTTTCGGTCGCCGGCGAAACGTTGATCCTGCCCCTGGCCTATGTGCTCGAAGCCCTGCAGCCGCAGGCCGACGATGTGCGCACCATGGCTGGCGAAGGCCGGGTGCTGCGGGTGCGCGGCGAGTATCTGCCGATCCTCTCGCTCAGCGAGTACTACGGCTACGGTGGCCGTGCCATGGACGATCCGCTGGTGGTGGTCGTTGAAGGCGATGGCCAGAAGATCGCGCTGGAAGTGGACGAACTGGTCGGCCAGCAGCAGGTCGTGGTCAAGAACATCGAGAACAATTACCGCCGTATCAGCGGGGTTTCCGGTGCGACCATTCTCGGCGACGGCCGGGTTGCCCTCATCGTGGACATCGGCGGCCTGGTGCGTTCGCTCAAGGTGCCACAGGCCGCATAACGCGGCTCCATCATGCTGTCCCCCACGCCGCCGCTCCCCCGGAGCGGCGGCGTTGTTTCGTGGGCGTGCGTGGGTGTTGATCAGGGCGCATCGAACTGTGAACTCCGTCAGCGCGCAAGGCGGCGAGCACCCCCTCCCACCGTCCGCGTGCGTACGGAAGAAACCGCTCAACCCCTTGCAACAGCAAGCATCGCCGCCCATCGCGCCGTGATGGCGAATGTGAAAAAAATGTGACGCGGCACTATCAAGTTGCGGTCGATCAGCGCCGCTATCCGAAGTAGCGACCACGGCAACCGTCGCGCTCCTCCGCTCCACTCTCTCCCATCCCGCTGATTCCGCCCAGCACCCCACGGCTGTGCGTCACTGCCCTGCCCGGAGTTTCAATCATGAAGTGGTTCCACGACCTGCCCATCGCCCGCAAGCTGGCGGTAGGCTTCACGCTCACCACGTTGATGACGCTGGCCCTGGGCAGCTTCGCCCTGGTCCGCCTGGGCGAGGCCAACGCCCAGCTGCGCGCGATGAGCACCAACGACATTCCCTCGGTCCAGCACCTGGGCGAAGTGCGCGCGCAGCTCGGCGAGTTCCGCACTTACGAAATGGCCCAGCTGACCGTGCTGGACAAGCCGGAGTCGGTCGCCGACTACGACAAGCGCATGGCCGACACCGGCAAGATCGTCAACGCCGAGCTGGCCGCCTACGCGCTGCTGCCGGCCGGCGACAAGGAACGTCAGTTGTACGACGTGGTGGCCGCGCGCACTGCCGACTACTTCAAGGCCAACGGCCAGATCAAGGACGCCATCGCCGCCGGCGACGGCGTCACTGCCCAGCAGATCTCCGATGAACAGTCGCGCCCGGCACGCCGCGCGCTGTTCGCCGCACTCAAGGACCTGGGCGAGTTCAGCAACGGCGTGATGGCCAGCCGCATCGAAAGCGCCAACGCCACGCACCAGAACAACGTCTACGCGATCATCGGCTGCATCGTGCTGCTGTCGCTGCTGGCTGCCGTGATGGGCGTCGTGATCTCGCGCGCCATCACCCGCCCGCTTGGCCAGGCCGTGCACGCCATCCAGTCGGTCGCCCGTGGCGATCTGTCGGTCAACATCCAGGCCACCAGCAAGGATGAAGCCGGCAAGATGCTGACCGCCACCCGCGACATGACCGTGATGCTGCGCCGCTTCTCCGAGCAGACCCAGCAGATGGTGGAAATGCACGCCGGTCCGGACATCAGCCACCGCATTCCGGAAGATTTCCCGGGCGTGTATGGCCAGCTGGCCGTCGGCATCAACACGGTGATCTTCGAGCACCTGGATTCGATCAAAGACGCGATCAACGTCCTGAACCAGTACGCCGCCGGCGATCTCTCGCCGAACGCCCGCCGCCTGCCCGGCACCCGCGCGATCCTGCACGAATCGATGGATGCGGCCAAGGCGAGCCTGCTGGCGATCAACACGCAGATCCAGTCGCTGGCCCAGGCCGCCGCCGCCGGTGACTTCACCCAGCGTGGCGATGCGACACGCTTCGACCACGACTTCCGGGTCATGATCGAGCACCTCAACACGATGATGCAGGTCGCCGACGGCAATCTGTCCCAGCTCTCGCACCTGCTGCAGTCCATCGCCAACGGCGACCTCACCGCGCGCATGCAGGGCGAGTTCCACGGGGTGTTCGCCTCGATGCGCGACGATGCCAACACCACCGTCGCCCAGCTGACCCAGATCGTCGGCCGCATCCAGCAGGCGTCCTCCAGCATCAGCACCGCCGCCGGCGAGATCGCTTCGGGCAACAACGATCTGTCGCGTCGTACCGAGCAGCAGGCCGCCAATCTGGAAGAGACCGCCGCCTCGATGGAGGAACTGACCTCCACCGTGCGCCAGAACGCCGAACACGCCCGCCAGGCCAACCAGCTGGCCATCGGCGCGCACTCGGTCGCCTCGCAGGGCGGTGATGTGGTGGGCCGCGTGGTCAGCACCATGCACGAGATCGACGCATCCTCGCGCCGCATCGCCGACATCATCACCGTGATCGACGGCATCGCTTTCCAGACCAACATCCTGGCGCTGAACGCCGCGGTGGAAGCCGCCCGCGCCGGCGAGCAGGGTCGCGGCTTCGCGGTCGTCGCCTCTGAAGTGCGCACCCTGGCCCAGCGCTCGGCCGGCGCGGCCAAGGAGATCAAGGGCTTGATCGATGCGTCGGTCGGCAAAGTTGCCGAAGGCTCGCAGCTGGTCAACCAGGCCGGTGCCACCATGGGCGAGATCGT
>DMZT01000375.1 GCA_003484865.1 Stenotrophomonas sp. | reverse complement strand
GCTTCATCCACGCCGGCCACGTAGCGCGGGGCGACGGTGGCCAGGGCGGCGCCGTCGAACAGGGCCAGGGAGGCGGCTGCGGCGTGGCGTCGGCTCATGCGGCGCGGCCGTGGTGGGGGCCGCGTTCGAGCAGATCGGTGACGGCGTCGGCGGCACGGGCGGAGGCATCGCGCCGCAATTGCAGGTGCAGGCGCTCGTAGGTGTCCTGCAGGTCGATCACGCGCTGGGGGTGGTCGAACCACTGCAGGATGGCGGCGGCCAGTTTGTCCGGGGTGCAGTCGTGCTGCATCAGCTCCGGGGCAAGGTCCTTGCCGGCGAGGATGTTGGGCAGGGCGAAGCGGTCGACCTTGAGCAGACCCAGCGCCTTGACGATGCGGTAGGTGAGTTCGGCCACGCGGTAGCCGACCACCATCGGGCGTTTGACCAGCATCGTCTCCAGGGTGGCGGTACCGGAGGCGAGCACGACCACGTCGGCGGCGATCATCGCGGTGCGCGCGTTGCCGTCGAGCAGGTGCGAATGCGCAACCGGCAGCGCCGAGGCGGAGAGTTGCTCGCTGATCAATTGGCGGCAGGCGGCGTTGGCGGCCGGAACCACCACGTGCAGGCCGGGGATGCGTTCGGAGACCTGCCAGGCCGCTTCGAAGAACGGTTCGCCGAGCTTGCCGATTTCCCCCAGGCGGCTGCCGGGCAGTACCGCCAGCACCTTCGCGTTGGAGGGCAGGCCGAGCTCGGCACGCGCCTGTTCGCGATCATTGTGCAGCGGGATGTCATCGGCCATCGGATGGCCCACGAAGCGGGCGTCGATGCCGTGCTTGGCGTAGATCGGCGGTTCCATCGGGAACAGGCACAGCACCAGGTCGGCGCTGGCCCCGATCTTCTCGGCGCGCTTCTCGCGCCAGGCCCAGACGGAGGGGCTGACGTAATGGACGCTACGGACGCCGCGCTCCTTCAGCCAGCGCTCGACGCCGAGGTTGAAGTCGGGCGCGTCGATGCCGATGAACACGTCCGGCTGCCACTCCAGCGCACGCGCGCGGAACTCGCGGCGCAGTTTGAGCAGGCGCGGCAGGTGGCGCAGGATTTCGGTCAGGCCCATCACCGCCAGTTCGCTGGCGTCGAACCAGGTCTGGCAGCCGGCGCTGCGCATGGCATCGCCGCCGATGCCGGCAAACTCGGCATTCGGGAAGCGCAGGCGCAATTCGCGGATCAGGCCGGCACCGAGCAGGTCGCCGGAGGCTTCACCGGCGACCAGGGCGATCCGCACCGGGCGCTCGGAGGTGCGCACGGCCAGCGTCTGTTCAACGCTGGTGGCCATCGCAGCGAGTGGAATGATCTCGGCGGTCGTCATGCCCGGGGTGTGCCCGCCTGGAGCCGTCATCGCAGCAGGGGCCTCTCGGCGCTTTCGATGAAGTCCAGCAGGTCCTTCACGTCGGCGCTGTGGGTCGCCTGCTCGGCCAGCTGCACCTTGGCTTCGGCCAGCGGCAGGCCGGCCACGTACAGCGTGCGGTAGGCGCGCTTGATGCTGGCGATGCGCTCGGCATCGAAGCCGCGGCGCTTGAGGCCTTCGCTGTTGATGCCGCGCGGGCGGCCCAGGCTATCGCTGCCGACCATGGTGAACGGCGGAACGTCGCCGTTGGTCAGCGCGCCCATGCCGAGGAAGGCGTGGGCACCGATGCGGCAGAACTGATGCGCACCGGCGAAGCCGCTGATGATCACGTAATCGCCCACGGTGACGTGGCCGGCCAGCGTGGTGTTGTTGGAGAACACGCAGTGGTTGCCGACGTGGCAGTCATGCGCCACGTGGGTGTAGGCCAGCATCCAGTTGTCGTTGCCGACCGTGGTGATGCCACCGCCACCGGCGGTGCCGCGGTTGATGGTGACGAATTCGCGGATGACGTTGTCATCGCCGATCACCAGTTCCGTGCGTTCGGCCTTGTACTTTTTGTCCTGCGGCTCGCCACCGATCGCGGCATGGCCGATGAAACGGTTGTTGCGGCCGATCCGGGTCGGGCCGTGGATCGAGCAGTGCGGACCGATCTCGGTGCCGGCACCGATCTCCACGTCCGCACCGATCAGGCAGAACGCACCCACGCGCACATCCGCAGCCAGCGTCGCCGACGGGTCGATGACCGCGGTGGGGTGGATGAGAGGGGCGTTGTCAGTCATTGCAGATCTCCTGCCTGGATCATTCGCGGGTGCCGGCGCACAGCACTTCGGCGCAGGCGACGATTTCGCCATCAACCTTGGCCACACAGTCGTACACCGCCATGTTGCGGATCACGCGCTTGATCTCCACGTGCATTTCCAGCACGTCGCCGGGCACGACCTGCTTGCTGAAGCGCGCCTTGTCGACCTTGACCATGTAGAACAGCTTGGACTGCGCATCGCGGCCCAGGGTGAGCTGGGTGAGCACGCCGCCGGCCTGGGCCATGGCTTCGATGATCAGCACGCCGGGCATGATCGGCTGGCCCGGGAAGTGGCCCTGGAAGAACGGCTCGTTGATGCTGACGTTCTTGGTGGCGACGATCTTCCGGTTCTCGAAATCGAGCGAGATCACCTTGTCCACCAGCAGGAACGGATAGCGGTGCGGGATCAACTGCTGGATCTGGTTGATGTCCGGCAGATTCTGGTTATTGCTCATTCCTTCTCCTTGCTCACAGACAGGATGCGCCGGGCGAGCGCATCGAGCTGCTTGAAGCGCGCGGCATTTTTACGCCACGTGCGGTTGTCGGTCAGTGGGGTGCCGGAGGAATACTCGCCCGGCTCATGAATGGAGTTGCGCACCACCGATTTGCCGGTGATGACGACCTTGTCGCAGATTTCGAGGTGACCGACGACGCCGACGGCGCCGCCCAGCAGGCAGTAGCGGCCGATCTTGGCGCTGCCGGCGATGCCGGTGCAGCCGGCGATGGCCGAGTGGGCGCCGATCTGGACGTTGTGGGCGACCTGCACGAGGTTGTCCAGGCGCACGTCGTTTTCGAGCACGGTGTCTTCCAGCGCGCCGCGATCCACGCAGGTGTTGGCGCCGATTTCGCAGTCGTCGCCGATGCGCACGCCGCCGAGCTGGGGCACTTTGATCCAGTGGCCGGCATCCATGGCCAGGCCGAAGCCATCGGCACCCAGCACGGCGCCGGGATGGATGCGCACGCGCTTGCCGAGCTTGACGCGGGTGACCAGGGTGACGCGGGCGATCAGTTCGCAGCCGGTATCCAGGGTGCAGTCTTCGCCGATGATGCTGCCGGGGCCGACGATGCAGTTCTCACCGACGACGCTGCGCGCGCCGATGGTGACGAACGGCCCGATGTGGGCGCTGGCGGCGACCTGGGCGTCCGGATCGATGCAGGCGCTGGGGTGGATGCCCGGGGCGCGCGGCGGTGCGATGTCGAACAGGGCGGCGATCTTGGCGAACGTGGTGTACGGGTCCTTGGCGACCAGGGCGGCGCCGGGCGCGGCCTCGGCATCCTCGGCGCGCAGCACGACGATGGCCGCCTGGCTGTCGGCCAGCTGCGCGCGGTAGCGCGGATTGGCCA
>DMZT01000229.1 GCA_003484865.1 Stenotrophomonas sp. | reverse complement strand
GGAACCACCATGAAGCAGCTGCTCATCTACGAACGTCCGATCCAGCTCAACCGCGTTGCCCATCGCAACCATCGGGTGGTGGCGACCCCGGGCGATTTTGCCTTCGCCGCCGCGCTCAATTCCGTCCCGCTGGCCTGCGTGGAATTCGCGCCGGTCGCCCGCGAGTACCCGATCCTGTTCGCCGGCAGCAGCGCCGACGCGGTGGTGCCGGCCGCACTGCTGGGCCTGCGCGCCGGCCAGAACCTGATGGTCGATGAGCAGGGCAGCTGGGCCGAAGGGGCCTATGTCCCGGCGTTTCTGCGCCGCTATCCCTTCGTGCTTGCCGAACGCGATGAGAAGGGCAGCGACTTCACCGTGTGCCTGGATGAGGCATATGCGGGCATCCGCGAAGGTGGCGAGGAAGGTGCGCCGCTGTTCGATGACGAGGGCAAGGACAGCCCGCTGCTGAGCAACGCACTGCAGTTCCTGCAGGAATACCAGGTGCATCTGGCGCGTACGCGTGCCTTCAGTGCGGCGCTGGCCAGCCATGGGCTGCTGGTGCCGCGGCAGGTGAACGTGCAGACCGCGCTGGGCGAGGGCTTCTCGCTGGATGGCTTCTTTGTGGTCGATGAGCAGAAGCTGCACGAATTGAAGGGCAAGGCGCTCCAGGATCTGGCGCGTTCGGGCGACCTCGGGTTGATCTACGCCCATCTGCTTTCGCTGGGCAATGTCGAGCTGCTCAGCCGCGCGCTGGACAGCCGTCCAGCCGCTGCCGCAACGCACTGATCCCTTTCCAGTAACGCCACCGAGCGGCAAGGCACGCCTGCCTTGCCGCGACCCTTGCTGGCCCGCGGTTGCCCCGCCTGCCACTGCCCGGAGCCTGCCATGAACCATCGCGACCCTTCGTCCTGCCCGTCCTCCAGCGTGCGTCATGTGCCCCCGGCGCAACGCCGCCTGCGTCCTGCGGGCCTGGCCGTGGCCATCGGCTCCGTGCTGGGGCTGGCGTTGCCAGGCAGCGTGATTGCCGGCGATGACGGCAGTGCGATGGTCACCGACGGTCGCACCGATACCCGCGTGACCCGCCAGGGCAACGATCTGCACTGGAAGGTGACCACCGGTACAGTGAAGGGGGCCGCCGGCAACCAGGTCGCCTTCAACGCCTTCCGCGAATTCGGGGTGGACGTCGGCCAGACCGTTGATCTTGTGCTGCCCACCCAGGGTCAGCAACAGGTGCACAACCTGGTCAACCTGGTCACCGACGCGCGTGCGTACATCAACGGCAACCTCAACAGCGTGCTGGAGTCGACCAATGCGGTGGGCGGCAAGGTGTTCTTCGTCGCCCCGGATGGCCTGTTGGTCGGCAACGGTGGCGTGCTCAATGTCGGCTCGCTGTCGGTGGCCACGGCCAACCGCGCCACGGCCGACGACATCCTCAACGCCGGAAAGAGCCTGGATGCCCTGATGTACGGCACGCTGACGCCGGGTCAACTCACCGACAAGACGGTGGCGCTGCACGGGACGGTGAATGCAAGCAACGGCATCCGCGTACAGGCCAGGGCCATTGATGTCACCGGCACGCTGTTCGTACAGGCCGGCCCGCGCGATGCCAATGGCGATCTGCAGGGCATCGAGGCGGCCGTCAATACCGGCGCCTCGCAGCCGCTGGTACTGGTCAACGAGGGCGGCCGGATCCAACTGCGCGCGGCGGCGATCTCCGATACCGGGTTGGGTGTGCGCAGTGCCGAGGCAACGGTAACGGTGGGCGGCAACGCACGTCTGGCGGCGGACGATATCGAGTTGACCGCGCTTGCGGTCATCGATTCCGGCTACGACAAGGACGGTGCGGTATTCGACGAGCTCAAGGCCGATCTCGTCAACAGCGTCACCGACTCCAGCACCCTCACGGACCTCGGCGATGCGTTGGTGAACCTGGGGGCGGGCAAGCTGCTGGGTGAGCAGATTTCGTTCCTGCATGGCGCCACCACGGCGCGGGTAGAGGTGAAGGACAACGCAGTACTGGACGCGCGCGACGACATTACGCTGCATGCCAGCACCCGCCAGGCCATCGACAACTCGGCGGCCGGCAAGGCGTACGAGAAAGGTGATGTCGTCACCGATGCCAACGGCGATCCCGTGAAGGATGCCAATGGCAACAGCATTCCGAAGAAGCACATGCTCAGCCTCGGTGCGGCGTACGCGCAGATCAACGCCACCACGGAAGCCATCGTGCGTTCGGGCGCAACCCTTGCGGCTGGCGGCGACGTGGCGGTGAAGGCCGATGCCGATACGACGCTGAAGCTTGCGGCCGAATCGTTCGCGGTGAACAACACTGCCGCTGCGTTCACGGCGGCGATCAGCAATGTCAACGTTGACACCCGCGCGGTGATTGAAGCGGGTGGGCCACTGCAGGCCGGCAGTGTCAACGTTTCGGCGGTCAACGCGGTCTCTCTGGAAACCTCCGCCACGGCGCGCGCCGACAAGAATGGCGCGGTCGGCCTGGCTGGCGCGATCAGTCTGCAGGATATCGCGGCCGAAGCGCGCCTGGACCGCGACACCCGCACCACGGCAGGCGACGTCACCGTGCAGGCGGCCAGCATCACCCGCCTCAACAAGACCAGCACGCTGATCACCGGCCCGAAGAGCGAGCCGCTGCCCGGCCAGGAGCAGGTGGAAGCGATCAGCAGCGGCAGCGATGGCCTGATGAGCGTGGCGCAGTCGCTGGCCGGCGCCGGCGTGGGTGGCGCCATCGCCAAACTGACCGGCAGCCAGGACGGCGGCAGCACGCCGCCGGCCACTACACCGACCACGGCGTCGCCCTTCCGCCTCGGCGGGGCGATCAGCGTTGTCGACGGCGACCATGCGGCCACCGCCAGTATCGGCGCCGGTACGACCATCGACAGCGCCGGCGCGATCGTGGTCGACAGCCAGGTAACCGATGCACAGATCGGCAACCATGCGATGAGCAATGTGCTGGCCAAGGGCAAGAGCGCGGATGGTTCGGCGTTCGCGTTGTCCGGGGCGGTCAACATCGCCAACCTCACCCATGAGGCACGAACCCTGGTGGGCAGTTCGGCTGAGCTCTCGGCGCAACGCATCGGGTTGTCGTCGGATGTGCGCCTGCCTCGGGATTTCAGTGCGCTCACCGGGGCCGTCCCGGACTTCAGCAGCTTCGACGCGTTCAAGACGTCGATCTCCGCCGCCAAGGACCTGATCACCGACCCATCGGAGTTGTTCGCCTCGTACGCGGCGGCGCGCGGCTCGGCCGAGGAAGTGGCCATCGGGGGCGCGGTGAGTTGGTTCAAGGCGACCAACAGCGCACGTACCGATGTCGCCGCCGGTGCTTCGCTGACCACCCGCGACACCAGCACCGCAGCGTGGAGCGCCGCACTGGAAGGTGAGGACCATGCCGGCGCTGCGCGCGGCCGGACGTTTGACGCCACCGCCACCGTGCGTGCCAACACCGATGTCACGGGTCTGCACGCGGCGGGTGATCTTGCCCTGAAGAACCTCAAGGACAGCAACGTCGGCAACGGCGGAACTGCCTTGGGCGGCAGCGTCGGCTATATCGACTACCAGAACACGGCGGCAGCGATCCTCCATGATGGCGTCCGCGTCGACGCCGGTGCAGGCAGCCTGGCAGTGCAGGCCGACAACAAGGAAACCGTGGTGGCGCTGGCGCTGCAGTCAGGCCAGGGCGGCAGCATCGGTGTCAGCGGAACCGCCACCGCGCTGGACCTGGACAGCACCACGCTGGCGGGGATCAGCAACCGTGCCGACATCCGCGCCGCAACGGTCGGCGTACGTGCCGACGAAGATCTGTTCGTGTGGTCCGTGGCCGGCGCGGTTGCGATGAGCGACAGTGTGTCGGTGGGGGCCAGCGTCGCCTACCAGCAGCTGGATACCGATACCCGCGCCTTCATCGGTGCGGTGCCTGCAGCCTTCGCGACCGGCAGCAGCACGGCGCCGGTCGGCGCGATCACCACGGGTGAGCTGGCGGTCAACGCCACCAGCGGTGGCCTGGCCGGTGCGGTGGCCGCCGCCGGCGCAGTTGCCAAGAGCTCGTCCGAACAGCTGCAGAAGGCCCAGGACGAGCTGGCGGCAAAGCAGAACGCGGAGAATCCCGGCTTCCTGGATTCACTCAAGACCCGTGCGCTCGGCAAGGTGACCGCGCTGGAAGGCATGGCCAACAAGGCCGACAGCAACGGCAGCGCCGGGCTGACCGCGTACTTCGACAAGGCCAAGGGCCTGCTGGGTGGCGGGAATGCAGCACCGGGGCAGGGCCAGGGCGCGCAGACGCCACAACCCAAGTTCGGCATCGCCCTGTCCGGCAGTGCGACGGTGAATCGTGCCCGGCAGAATACCAAGGCGGACATCAGCTCGGCCGTGATCAAGGACAACAGCGGCAAGGGCCTGAAGCTGGATCTTGCCGCGACCAACCAGACGCTGCTGGTCAGCGTCAGCGGCGCGTTGTCGGTGGCCGCGGCCGGGTCGGATAACACCCAGGGCAGCGCATCGCTGGCCGGTGGCGTGGCCTACGGTGACATCCAGAACACGACCACCGCGCAGTTGCGTGACAGTACCGTGGAGGATGCCGGCACCGTCACGGTGACCGCACGCAACGAAAGCGAACAGGTCAACGTCGGGCTGAGCGTGGGCGTGAATGCCTCCTCCAACCAGAGCTCGGCCGGTGCCGGCGCGATCTCGGCGACCGTGGCGATGTCCCACAACGATACGGCCGCCAGCATCGTCGGGGGCAGCCTCCGCGGCATGGGCGGCGCGGCCGCCGATGTTGATGTCAAGGCCGTGAACGCCTCCAAGATCGCCAACGGGGGTGGCGCACTGTATGCGGGTGGCAAGGCCGGCCTGGGGGCGGCAGTGACGTATGCCGAAGTGGGCGACAGCACCCGCGCGTCAGTCAGTGGCGCCGACATCGAAGGCGTACAGGACGTGCGCGTGCGTGCGGCCGATGCATCCCGGATCGTGGCGGCGGCCGCCAGTGGAGGGGCGTCCACGCGCAGCGACGGCGTGGCGATCGCCGGTTCGGTGCTGGTCAACCAGATCGCCAGCCAGACCGCCGCCAGCATTGACGGCGGCAGCCGCATCACTGCCAGTGGTGACATTGAAGCCTTCGCCGGGACGGCGACGATCGACGACGTGCGTGGCACCGGTGACGGCTGCGGCTCGAGCTTTGCGGTCGATTACTGTGGCACCGGGATCGGCAGCATCGAGGTGGATGCCAATGCCGATACCGCGAGCACTGACGATACGCGGGTGGATGCGGCGGGTCGCAACAATGCCCGCAGCTCGATCATCGCTGTTGCCGGCATGGTCCAGGTGGGTGGCAACAATGCCGGCGTGGCCTTCGCCTACAACACCATCAACAACACACATACCGTCTCGGTCAACGATGCCACGCTCACCGCCGGGCGCATTGCGCTCACGGCGAGTGACCAGTCCGACATCCTGGCAGTGAGTGCCGGCATCGGCGGCAGTACCGGCAACTTCACCGGGGTGGGCAGTGCGTCCTACAACGCCATCGGCAACACCACCTCGGTGCTGGTCGGTCGTGGCCTGGCGGACGCGCAGGGCCAGGTGCCCCGGGATGGCGCGCAGCTCAACGCGGGCAGCATCCACCTGCAGGCACGCGATGAATCCTTCATCGGCTCGCTGGCGGGGGCGGCAACGCTGGGCTCCAAGGTCGCCGTGGGTGCGGCGTTGACCATCAATGACATCGGCAATACCACGCTGGCGCTGGTCGATGATGCGCAGCTGACCGCTGGCGCCGGCCGGGTCGACCTCGAGGCCGCCAACGCCGCCAGGATCCTGTCCGGTGCGGTTGCCGCAGGCGCAGCGAACAATGTCGCCATTCAAGGCTCGGTGGGCTGGAGCATGATCGACAATCATGCCGAGGCAGCATTGCAGGGCGGCACGGTGCAGGCAGGCATCGTGCAGGTGGCCGGCAGCAACGAATCGCGTATCCACACACTGGCCGGTGCGGTTGCCGGCAGCGGCACCGCCGCCATCGGCGCGGCGATCAACGTGGCCACCATCGGCGATACCACGCTGGGCGAGGTGGATGGCACCGCGCTGGAGGTGAGTACTGCGCTGGAGGTCAGTGCGACGTCGGCCGCCACCACCAAGACACTGGCCATTGCCGGTGCGCTGGGGGGCACCGCGTCCATTGCCGGCAGCAACACCACCAACCTGATCGACACCCTCACCGAGGCCCGCCTGCGGGGTGTCACGGGGCAGGGGAGTGGCATCACCGGTGCGGTGTCCGTCAGCGCCGACACCTCGGGTGCGGCCTATTCGTTGGGGGGCGCGCTGTCGGCCGGTGGGACGGCAGGCATCGGCGCAGCCAGCAGCGTCAACGACATCGGCGGCCGTACCCGTGCCGTGGTGGAGAATGCCACGCTGGGCGGCGCCAGCGCGCTGAGCATCGATGCGGCCAACCGCAGCCTGGTGCGCACGGCAGCCGTTTCCGGGGCGGGGGCGGGCACGGCAGCGGTGGCCGGCAGTGTCACCACCAACCTGATCCATTCCGATACGCAGGCCAGCCTCAGTGACAGCAGCCTGCACAACACGCTGGCCGATGTGAAGGTGAGCGCCCGTGACGAGCGCAGCATCGATTCGCTGGCGGGTGGCGCAGCGGTCGGCGGCAGCGTGGGCGTGGGCGCGGCAGTGGCCTACAACGATATCGGCGGCACTACCTCAGCGGTGGTTGCCGGCAGTGCGCTGGACCTGGATGTCCGCAATCTGCTGGTGCAGGCCGATGCCTCTGGACAGGCCGGCGGTCAGGGCAACCGCATCCGCACCGTGGCTGCTGGCCTGGGCGGCGGCGGCGCGGTCGGTGGCGCAGCGTCGGTGGCGGTGAACCGGATGAAGGGCGCCGTCTCGGCACGGATTGAAGCAGGCGCCAATGTCCTGGCACAGGACAACGTCGGCGTGCTCGCCGCCCAGGCGCAGCAGATTGACGTGTACGCCGGCAGCATCGGCGGGGGCGTCAACGCGGGCATCGGCCTGGGTACCGTCGTCAACCTGGTGGATGGCAGCACCGAGGCGGCGATCACCGGTGCCGGAACTGCCGTGACCGCGCTGGGCCTGGGAGATGCGCTGGCAGGCGTGGACAGTGGCCGGCGCACGGCGGGCAATACCCACAGCACCCGTACCGACGCCGCCGGCATGGCCTTCGATACCGTGGACCTGGGCACCGGCCATATCGACGTGCATGGTATCGCGGTCAATGCGGCCACGCGCCAGCAGGTCAGGACCATCGGCGTCAGTGGCGCGCTGGGTACCACCCCGATCGCCAGTGGTGCGGTAGCGGTAATGGCAGCCGTCAACGACATCGCCGGCAGTACCACCGCGATCATCAAGGACGCACGGATCAACCAGCATGGGCTGGGCACCAGCAGCGACCCCGACCAGGACAGCGCAGGGCTCGCCGCAGCGGAGCAGAGCGTGGATGTGCGCGCCAGCCATCACGTGGCCTCGGCCAATTATGTGGCCGGCATCGCCGCCAGCGCGGGCGTCTTCTCGGGCGCAGGGGCGCTGTCGACCAACCTGTTCGACAGCCATGCCAGCGCCAGCATCGAGGGCGCCACCGTGTCGGCCGCCGACGCGGTGACCGTGGAGGCCAATGCCAGCCAGAACGCGCTGGCGATCGTGGTCGGCGCGGCCGCGGGCCTGACCGGCGGCGCTGCCACCGGCGTGGTCAACAATTTCACCACCGATACCCGTGCAAGCGTGCTGGGCGGCACCCTGCGGGCGGGCTCCCTGGCGGTCAACGCCAACAGCGATAACGCCGCCTCGCTGGTCGGCGGCGCAGGCGCGGTCGGGGGGGGCGCGGCGGTGGCCGGCACCGCGCTGGTCAACATGGGCACTGCAACCACGCTGGCGCAGGTGGGCGAACGTGGGCGCGTGACCCACATTTCCGTGTCACGCGACCTCGACGTGAACGCGCACAGCCGTTCGGATTTCAACGGCGTGGCGGTGAGTGGCGCGGGTGCCGGCGCCGCCGGCATCGCCGGCATGGCACAGGTGCACCTGCTGCAGAACGACACCCGTGCGCTGGTCACCCAGGCCTCGGTGGATGCCACCGATATGGCGGTGGTGGCCGAGGATATCCTGCGGCTGTCCGCGTACTCCGGTGCGGTGGGCGTGGGCATCGCCGGCAGCGGTGTAGGTGCCGGCGCTTCGGTGGCCATTCTCGGCAGCACCGTCAAGGCCACCGTGGAAGACAGCACGCTGTCGACCACGGGCAGCATTGATGTGAATGCCGTCTCCGATCGTGCGGTGGACATGGTCACCGTGACGGCTGGCGTAGGCGCCACCACCGGCATCGGCGGCGCTGCCGGGCTGCTGCTGGCCGGCATTGGCGACCGCGGTGACAGTGATACGGAACTGGGTGGCACCTTTGCCAGCCTGAAGCAGCTGGGCACTGGCCAGAAGATCGACGCCGCCGCGCTGGACGGCACCCTGGGGGCGCAGGGCGCCGGCGCGCTGAACAGCCGCGCCCAGGTGGACATCGGCAGTCTGCAGGGACGTGGCGATCTGGTGAGCGCCAGCATCCGCGGTGGCACCGTGCAGGCACGCGCGCTTGAGGTGAGCGCGCAGACCCTGATGAGCAGCAGCAACACCGTCGGTGGCATCGGCGCTGGTGGCGTGGGCGTGGGCGGCGCATTCGGCATGACCGGCCTGTATGGCAGCACCGAGGCGGTGCTGGCAGCGAACAGCACGCGGGCCGGCTCCATCGCGGTGCTCGCCAACGCCGGCGACGGCAGCGCAGGCAAGGCCGCAGGTCTGGACGTCTATGCCGGCGGTGCCGGCCTGGTGGGCGTCGGCGCGGCCATCGGCTTGGCGCGCCTGGACCAGACGGTCACGGCCACGGTGGCCGGTGACCTGCAGGCAGGCAGCCAGGGCGAGGGTCTTGCGGTCCGTGCCAGCGATGCCAGCACGCTGGATGTGACAGCCACCGGCATGGCGGCCGGTGCACTCGCGGCCGGTGCGGTCGTCGCAACCGCTGCTCGCAACGCCAACGTCCAGGCGTGGTTGCAGAACGACAGTACCTTGGCCGGCTTTGGCAACGTGACCTTCGCCTCCAGCTCGCTGGGCGGCGCGCATGCGGGCGCGTGGGGTGCGGCCGGTGGCGTGTTGGCCGGCGTCAGCGCCGCCGTCGCACTGGCCGACGATGGCTCCGACGTGCGCGCCTGGCTGGGCGAGCGGACACGCGTATCGGGGGTGGGTGGCGGCATTGAGGTGCATGCCGAGGCCACCCCGCAGGTGTCCGCCGAAGCCTTCGGTGCTGCACTGGCCGGCGGCCTGGCGGTCGGTGCGGCGGTCGCTGATGCCACCTCCCGTGCCAAAGTGGACGCCCATGTAGGCAATGGTGCGGTGCTGTCCAACCGCGGTGGGCTGGACATCCTGGCCAGCGTCCACGGCGGGCGCGTGGATGCACGCGCGGTCGCCGGTTCCGGCGGTCTGTATCTGGCCGGCGCCGGCGCCTTCGCCACCGCTGCCAGCACCAACGCGGTGCAGGCAGCGCTTGGATCCGACGTGGTGGTGCAGGGTGAGGCCTATTCCATCAACAACATCATCGACTACGCGCGCGGCGGCACTATCGCGATGCGCGCAGTCAACAACAGTAACCAGCGTGCCGATGCCACCGGCCTGAGCGTGGCGGGCCTGCTGGCCGCCGGCATCGTCGACGCCAACGCCCGGTCCTCGGCGACCACCGGCGTCACCGTGGGGGCAGGGAGCCTGCTGTACGCAGGCAACACCACGCTCGCCGCCAGCGGCAAGGACGAGAATCGCGCCAACGCCACGGCGGGCACCGGCGGGCTCATTGCGGGCAACGCGGCGCTGGCAGCGACGCACACCGACAGCACCACGCAATTGTCCATTGGCCGCAACGCGGTGCTGGATGTCAGTCGCCTTGATGCCCGTGCGCTGCACGACAGCAACTACGCGGGCAGCGCGAACAGCACCAGCGCCGGCGTACTCAACGCCAGTGGCGCCGACGTGAAGAACCGTGCGGACGCGACCGTCGGCCTGCTGGTGGACGAGGATGCCCAGATTGTCTCGGCCGGATCGCTGGTGCTGCGCACCGACAACAACTACACCGGCACACTGGGCAGCGAGCTTGCCGCCAGCGCGGCCGGCGGCGGTGTCCTCAGTGGCAGTGCCGCACAGGTGGTCACCCGGCTGGATGGCAGCAGCACCATCGATATCGGCAAGGGCGCCCTGCTGCGCGCCGGCGTCGCACCGACGCCGGGCGATGGCGGCGCGCTGGACATCGTGGCAAACACCCGTGCGAACACCGATGACCGGGCGGGGCTGACCACCGGCGGGGCGATCAATGCCGCCGTGGTCAAGGCGCGCACCGATGCGGTGCTCGGCAACCGCGTGAACATCGGCGATGATGCGCGCCTGCAGAGCAGCTACATGCTCAACGTCGGTACCTACGCCGCGACCGACATCGGCGCCACCGCCCTGGTGAACACCTGGGGTGTGCTGGCCGCGGTCGGCATCTCCGACGCGGACGTGGCGCTGGCGATGGACCAGCAGGTCAATGTCGGCCGCGGCGCGAAGCTGGAATCGCTGCACAACGCCTTCGTCTCCGCCGGCCAGGATGGCATGAATGGCTGGACCTCACGGCTGGCCGCCAATGCGGTCTCGCAGGGGTACAGCCGCGGGCTGATCGCGGTGCCGGATTCCTCGGCGTCCTCCACGGTGGACAGCAACGCGAGCACCGCTCTGGCGGCGGGTAGTGAGCTGCTCAGCGGCGCATTCGTGTCGCTCGGTGCCTACGGTGAGAATGTCTTCCGCAACGCCGATGGCGCCGCCACCGGCTACCAGTTGGGGTTCATTCCGGTCACCGTGCGCGACAGCCGCAGTGGTGGCAGCACCCGCGGTGATGTGCTGATCGATGGCCGCGTCGTTGCCGGGCGCTACAACGTGCTGGACATCCTGATCGATGCCAATGGCAAGCTGACCAGCAGCGGCGCGGGCGGCGATGTGCTGCCGTTCGATACCCAGCGCGAGCTCAGCAGCGCGCTGAAGGCGCGACTGAACGCGTCGGGCATCCACGATTTCGATGCGATCGCCGGCAATGCGCTCTATACCCACACCATCGGCGACCTGTATGCGGCCGGCGGCGATGTGATCCTGTATGGCCGCAACATCCGCGGTGGCGGGTCCGTCACCGCCAAGGGCGCGCCGAAGATCACCATCACCAACCGTAGTACCGACAACCTCCTGCTGGCGGGCGACATCCTGGTGCCGGAGTACAGCGGCGGCAACGTGCTGTTCACCGGCAACAGCAACCAGGCCGTGGGCATCGGCGTCAGCCAGAACCCGGGGCAGAGCAATGCGCTGGTGAGCATCCGCAACGAGGCGGCCACGGGCACCGGCGCGATCGGTGCGGGCGGGCTGATTTCGGTC
The DNA here is from genome assembly GCA_003484865.1 of Stenotrophomonas sp. Classification (GTDB taxonomy): domain Bacteria; phylum Pseudomonadota; class Gammaproteobacteria; order Xanthomonadales; family Xanthomonadaceae; genus Stenotrophomonas. The sequence continues at coordinate 4,208 of DMZT01000229.1, read as the reverse complement.
ACGGGTGGCGACCTGGACATGTACAACGCGCTCGGCAACATCCAGAGCTGGGGCGAGCAGCTCGCCGAAAGCGTGACGATCAATGCGCCCAACGGTGAGGTCGGCTACAACCTGGGCTCGGCAAACTGGTACGGCAATGTCGTGAGCGCGCTGTGGGCACGCCACAGCGTGGCATCGGGCATCACCAATGCCGATGACGCCGCGGCGTACATCGCCAACGCCAAGTACGGCGCAGCGGCCGCCGCCGCCGGCATGAGCTTGACCGACTACCTGTTGTATGGCACCGGTAACGACGTCAACAACCCCAGCATCCTTGTGTTTGGGGCATGCCGCTATCGCATCGGCGACAAGGACTGCACCGCTTCAGCGCTGGGTGGGCAGTATTACGACGGTGGCGTGGTATCGCGGTACAGCCACAAGGACACCAATTACCTGCCAAAGGTGAATGCCCGGAATCTGCGCACCGTGCTCAACACGCAGCCCGACGACGTCAGCAACGCCAGCCTTGGCCAGGTGCCCAGCACGGGCAGCGGTGTGAACGCCGGCAGTGGCATCAAGATCACGGCCAACTACATCGACGTCAACGTCGCGCTGAAGGCGGGCCGGCCGGTGGATTACTCGGCAATCCTGGTCGAAAGCAGCGCGTTGCGCGCCTGGATCGACGGCAAGGACAACCAGGCCAGCAAGGGCATCTTCGATGTGCCTGCCATGTTCGTGGCGAAGTCCGGCGCAGATTCTTCCCGCATCGCCCTGAAGTACGATTCGCTCAACCGCCAGTTCATCGTGCCGGACATTTCGGCCAACGGGGGCGGTTCGATCTACCTCGATGGCCGTATCGTCAGCACGTCCACCGCCGGCTCGCTCAATGTGGTCAGTGGCAAGGGCTCGGTGGTCATCAACAATGGCCTGGCCGATGTGGGCCTGCAGCTTGGCAACATCCTGGTCGGCAACGGGGCGCCCGGGCAGATCACCATCCGCGACCGTGAGCTCAATACCGCGTCGTGGTATCTGCGCGACGGCAACGGCAACGTGAAGGGCTATCAGGGCGGAGTCAATGCCCTGAGCTGGGATGCCCCGGGGGTATCGGCCATCAGCAACACGACCGGCTATGACCCGCGCGCCGGCATGTTTGCGCGTTGGACACAGACGGCCCGCATCGCGCGCAACATCCAGTCCGATAACGGCGTGCTTACTGCTGAGAACTGGCGCTGGGTGGACAGGAACAACAACACCGTCTTCAACGGCCAGCAGTGGGAAACCTCGGGCGTCACGTACGGCAACAAGGCCGGCGGCGTGGCGGTGTTCGAGTCGCAGCTGACCGGCGACTTCGGCAGCAACCTCAATTCACGCGTCAACTACCGCTGCGAAAAGAAGAACGAAAGTGGCTGCCGCTACAACTACGGCTTCCCCGGCAGCAATCAATTCGATGACGGCGGCACGTGGCGCACGAGCTGGTACCAGCGCGCCCCGCGCACTGGCACGCTGGTCGTCACCAACACGGCCAAGGCCGACAACCGGATCGGCATCAACTTCAGCGCCAACGATGCAGGCCTGCTCGACGTCGACTCCGGCCAGACCATCCGCATCAATGGGGTGCTGAAGAACACCGATGGCCGGACCTTCCTGACCAGCGAGAACGGCAGCATCGTCAGCGCATCGCGTGACGCCAGGATCATCACGAACCAGCTCACCCTCGACGCGGCCGGCAGCATCGGCAGCATTGTCGGCGCCCAGGCCGGCGAGGCCGCCAACCCGCTGGATGTCCAGATGGTGTCCTACACCAACGCCAACGGCGCCACCGTGGCCGCCGGCAACCTGGTGGCCCGTGCGGGCGGTGACATCGCGCTGGATGTCGATTCGGCAGCCAAGGTGCTGATCAGCGCCGGCAGTGGCACCGGCCGTGGCGATGTGTGGCTGCGCGCCAAGTACGACATTGAAGGTGCCGCCACCGGCAATGCTGCTTCGATCATCGGTGCCGACATCACCCTGGACAGCGTCTACGGTGCCATCGGCTCGCTCGCCCGGCCCCTGGTGGTCGATGCCGGCGAGCGTACCCGCAGCGACGGCGTGCTGGAGGGTGGGCTCATCTCGGCTCGGGCGACCGGCGACATCGTGCTGCGTGACCTCGGCGGCGACTTCTGGATACGGCGCATCGAGTCGCTGGCCGGTGACGTGCTGATCGAGGCACCCTCGGGCTCGATCTACAGCGGTGCCCAGCGCGCCTCGTCCAGCTTCCTCAGCGAAGCGCAGCTGGCCAGCCTGCGCGACAACCTCAAGCTGTTCCAGGGCGGCGGCCAGCAGTCGATCGTCAGCTACCAGAGCCAGGTCGACGCCAGCTACGCCGAGTACTTCCAGCTCCGCGCGCTGGGCAGTGTCGTCGATGGGCGCTACCTGGCCGGTGGCACTGCCATCAACCTGTTCCGCTCCATGGCGGAAGCCGCGCGGGGCGGCAGCCTGGATGATGCAGGGGTAAGTGACTACCTCGCCGAGCGCTTCAACCGTCTGGGGACGGTGTTCACCGATGCCTTCGGCACCGGCTGGCAGCAGGAAGCGATCTTCGCGTCCTTCAACGCGGGGTACCGCTATGAGCTGGCCGCCAGCAGTGGCGACAGCGCGAGTGTCGCGGCACGCAAGGCCACACTTCTTGATGGCATGACGGCTGACTCACAGTGGAGCCAGGACCAGCTGCGCTACGTGTTCAACGCCAATGCGCTGGAACCCTCCACCGGTTCCGCCCTGAATGCCGAACCGGTGATCATCGGGCGCAATGTCAGCCTGCGTGCCCGCGATGACCTGGGCCGCCTGGACAAGGAATACACGGTCAGCCTGGCCGACGTGAACAGCGGCAACCTCAGTGCCGAGGCGATGCTGGCCATGCGGCTTGCGACCACGCCGGGCGATGTGCAGATGCTTGACGCGGCCGGCGATGTGCTCACGCCCGATCAGGTGCGCGGCGGTGCCGTGGTGGTCTCGCTGCGCATTCGCAGCACGGCTCCGGTGGTACTGGCAGCCACGGGCGGGATCGATGCCGATGTGGGCGGCGATGCCTACCTGCACGGCAACACGTCGCTGGCGCTGAACAGCTTCGCCGCCGGTGGCGATGCACGCATCGGCAGTGACGGCGATATCACCGATGCCGGGGGCAGTGCGGGCGGTGCGATCCTGAGGGTCGGCAGGGACCTCAGCCTGAGCGCCCTGCGCAGCATCATGGGCCAGGATGGTCAGCCGCTGCGCGTGCAGATCAACGGTCGCCTGCTGCTGGCCAACGCCGGTGAACACGTGCGCGTGGCGCAGCAGAACGGGAACCTGCGTATCGGCCTGGTGAGGGCGAACCAGGACGTCGTACTGGACGTCGGCGGCGGCAGCCTGCTGTCGTACCTGAAGGGCGTGAGCACGCTGACCGGGCGCGACATCCAGCTCGCCGTGCGCGACGACATCCGCGATGAGGACGGCGGTTCGCTGGCCTTGCGGATCGTTGCCGGCGGTTGGCTGGATGGCGCGGCAGGGGGCAAGGTGCGTCTTTCCAGCGACGTGGACATGCCGATCGGCACGCTTACCGCGGGGGGCGACCTGCAGCTGATGAGCACAGCGGGCAAGCTGAGCGCAGTGCATTTGCAGGCCGGTGGCGATCTGGGCGCCACCGGATACAACGGTGCCGACCTGGCTTCGGTGCAGGCCGCGGGCGAAGCGATTGTCAGCGCCCCGATGGGGGATATCCGCATCGGCAACCTGCGCGCAGCATCTGCCAATGTCGCCGCCGGTGGCGGCCTGCAGTTGGGGGATGCGGCCATTGACCAGGTCCTGCAGCTGCTCTCGCTGCAGGCCACATCGCTGGCGGCAGGCGCGCAGGTCAACGCCGGCGACAGCGTGCAGATCGACGCGGGCGGCGTCGCGATGGGTGCCGGAAGCCAGTTGAGTGCTGGCCGGGTGGTCGCGGTGCGTTCCAGTGCGGATATCAGCGTGGGCCAGCTGGCCGTGACCGGCAACTCGGCCACCGGCAACGTGATGCTCGAGGCGGACGGTCGTATCCACTCCAATGGGGATGCCGCGGTCAATGTCGGTGGCGGCAGTCACGTGCTGGCCAGCCTGCAGGCCGGCGAAGGAATCGGGAGCGACGCGCAGGCCCTCACGATCGATGTCGGCCGGCTTGTCCTGGCACGCAGCGATCGCGGCGACATCCACCTGCGCCTCCCCAGATCGGAAGAGCG
>DMZT01000228.1 GCA_003484865.1 Stenotrophomonas sp. | reverse complement strand
GTCCACCGTCCACTGCCCGACCGAGCGGTCCAGCAGGCGCTCCATGCGCGAAAGATGGCGGTGGCCGATGACGATCAGGTCAAAGCCGTGCTGGCGGGCATGGTCGCAGATCACCTGCGCCGGCTCGCCGGCTGGGTGGTGGCCGATGCCGTCGATGCCGCGCTCGCGCAGGCTGCCCAGCGCGGTGGCCAGCAGACGCTCGGCCTGGTGGACCTGATCATCGGCGGCCGGGTATTCGGCATGGTCGGCGCGCGGCGCGTCATCGGGCAGCGCGAAGGCGGGGTCCAGCACGCACAGCAGGTGCAACCGGGTGGAAGGCCCGGCCAGCGACCCGGCGAGGTCCAGTACCTGGGCGTGCTGTGGGCCGCCATCCAGGGCGACGAGGATCTTGGTGAACATCGGCAATCTCGGCAGAGGGGGCGCTAGGGTCGCGCACCGTTGGCGCTGGACCCATGCCGTGCGCCGCAGCGGAGCCGTGCGTTGGGCGCATCAATACCGGTTTTGGATTGCAGTAAAGTCACCGCCACACGTTGAAGGTGATACTGCCGTGACCATGCCCGATCTGAACCTGCTCATTGCCCTGGATGCCCTGATCGAGGAGGGCAGCGTCGTGGGCGCGGCGCGGCGGATGAACCTCAGTGCCCCGGCGATGAGCCGTACCCTGGGCCGCATCCGCGAGGCGATCGGCGATCCGGTGCTGGTCCGCGCCGGCCGTGGCCTGGCCCCGACCCCGCGCGCGCTGCAACTGCGTGAGCAGGTGCGCGGGGTGATCGAGCAGGCCCACCTGGTGTTCAATGCCGGCCGCGAGGTCGACATGCTGACGCTGGAGCGCACCTTCAGCATCCGCGCCAACGATGTGTTTGTCGGCACGTACGGTGGCCGCATGCGCGAGTTGTTCAAGGCGCAGGCGCCGTGCTCGGTGCTGCGGTTCGTGCCCGAGGGCGATGGGGACGACGATGCGATGGCGCAGGGCCGGATCGATCTGCACATCAGCGCTGTCAGCAAGCTGAGCGCCGATACCAAGGTGCAGAACCTGTTCAGTACCTCGTTCTTCGGTGCCGCCCACGAGGGCCACCCGATCTTCGCCGGCGAGATCACTGCCGAGCGCTTCGTGGCCTTCGACCACATCGCCGTATCGCGCCGTGGCCGGTGGTATGGCCCGATCGATGAGGACCTGGAAGCGCTGGGGCTGACCCGACGGGTCGCGCAGATCATGCCGACCTTCCACTCGGCGATCTTCGCCGCGGCCGATTCGGACCTGATCCTGCCGCAGATGCCCAGCGTGATGCTGGGCCGGCTGGAACGCCTCGGGGTACCGCTGCGCCTGTTTGAACTGCCGATTCCGGTCCGCAGCGCGATTGTCGTGCAGGCATGGCATCCCCGCCTGGACAGCGATCTGGCGCATCGCTGGCTGCGCCGCAGCATCAAGGCGATGTGCGACGCGGAGTCCACGCAGGCCTGACGCACTGCGACCCCGGCCGCCTGCACGGTCACCGGTGAGGCGTGCGTCTGATGCACGCCAGCGATGGCCGGCGCAGCATTTTTCGCAGCATCGGCGCTGCCTAGACTGCCGCTCCCCGTCGTGGAGTGGACCCATGTCCGTGTTGTTCCCGCTGCATCCCCCGTACCCGGGGGGTGTTCGATGACTGCTGTTGCCGCCCCGTTGCCGGCAGCAACTGCCGTGCCGGCTGCACCGCCCGCGCAGGCGGTGTTCGGCCTGCGTCTGGCCGTGGGCCTGTGCGGCGTGCTGCTGGCTGTGCTGATCTCGGGTATCAACGAAAACGTCACCAAGGTCGCGCTGGCCGACATCCGGGGCGCGATGGGGTTCAGTGCCGATGACGGCAGCTGGATCATCGCGCTGTACACGGCGATGTCGGTCAGCGCGATGGCATTTGCGCCGTGGTGCGCGGTGACCTTCTCACTGCGTCGCTTCGCACTGGTGATGATCGGCGCCTTCATGGTGCTGGGCGTGCTGTGTCCGTTCGCACCGGATCTGCCCTCGTTCCTGATCCTGCGCGCGCTGCAGGGGCTGGCGGGCGGCGCGCTGCCACCGCTGCTGATGAGCGTGGCGCTGCGCTTCCTGCCGCCGGGCATCAAGTTGTACGGCCTGGCCGGCTATGCGCTGACGGCCACGTTCGGGCCGAGCCTGGGCACACCGATGGCCGCGCTGTGGGTGGACTACGTGGGGTGGCACTGGGCGTTCTGGCAGATCGTGCCGTGGTGTGTGGCCGCGCTGGGCATGGTGGCATGGGGCCTGCCGCAGGACCCGCTGCGGCTGGAGCGTTTCGCGCAGTTCAACGGGGTCGGCCTGGCGCTCGGGTTCCCGGCGCTGGTGATGCTGGTCATCGGCCTGGTGCAGGGGCCGCGCCTGGACTGGTTCGCCTCGCCGCTGATCTGCCTGCTGCTCGGCGGTGGCACTGGCCTGTTGGCGCTGTTCTTCTACAACGAATGGTCGCACCCGCTGCCGTTCTTCAAGCTGCAGCTGCTGGCCAACCGCAATCTGAGCTACGCGCTGATCACCCTCGGTGGCGTGCTGTTCGTGCTGCTGGCGGTGATCATGATTCCCTCCAGCTTCCTGGCCAAGGTGCAGGGCTACCGGCCGCTGCAGACCGCGCCGATGCTGCTGTGGGTCGCGTTGCCGCAGCTGATCGCGCTGCCGCTGGTGGCGACCCTGCTCAACCAGCGCCGGGTGGACAGCCGCTGGGTGCAGGCGATCGGCCTGGGCCTGCTGGCGTTGGCCTGTGGCCTGGGCGCGCAGCTGACCACCGATTGGCACCGCGACAACTTCGTGTGGCTGCAGGTGATCCAGGTCATCGCCCAGCCGATGGCGGTGCTGCCGCTGCTGATGCTCGCCACCGGCAGCCTGGCGCCGACCGATGGCCCCTTCGCTTCAGCATGGTTCAACACCGTCAAAGGCTTCGCCGCGGTCCTCGCCGGTGGCCTGCTCGAGGCGGTCACCACCGCGCGCAGCCATCTGCACTCGACCGCGCTGGTCGACCGGATCGGCAACGCACCCTGGTTTGACGCGGGCGCCGCACCCGGGCTGGGCGCGCGTCTGCATGCGCAGGTCGTGGCGCTGACCTCGGCCGATCTCTATCTCCTCGTCGCGTGGGTGGCGGTGGCGCTGATCGCGCTGATTCCGTGGCTGCCCACACGCATGTATCCGCCACGTGCCGTGGCTTGAATTCAAGGAACTCCCCTGTGTCCCTGCATCGCAACTCCGTTCCCTTCGTCATCGCTGCCGGCCTGCTGCTGCTCGCCGGCGGCGCCGGGTGGCTGCTGCACGATGGCCGCCATCAATCCACCAACAACGCCTATGTCACCGCGGACTTCACCGTGGTCGCGCCGAAGATCGCTGGCTTCGTCAGCGAAGTCCGCGTGCAGGACAACCAGACGGTCAAGGCCGGCGATGTGCTCGCGCGCATCGATGACCGTGACTATCAGGTAGCGCTGGCGGCCGCGCGTGCCGATCTCGCCAATGCACGGGCGCAACTGGCCAATGCACAGGCCGCGCTGGCGCAGCAGGGTTCGGTGATCGACCAAGCCCAGGCGAGCGTAGACGTCAGCCGTGCCGAGCTCAGCCTCGCCCAGGCCGATCAGCGCCGCTATCAAGCGCTGGCCAGCGACGGTGCCGGCACCGTGCAGAACGCACAGCAGGCGCAGTCGCGCCAGGCGGTGGCCAGTGCGCATCTGCAGCAGGGCACGGCCGCCGTGCTCAATGCGCGCCAGCGCACTGCGTTGCTGACCGCCAGCGTGTAGTCCGCGCAGGCCGCCGTGCAGCGGGCCGACGCCGCACAGGCCCGTGCCGAACTGGATCTGTCGCATACCGAGCTGCGCGCGCCCATCGATGGCATGGTCGGCCGCCGCGCAGTGCGCGTGGGCGCTTACCTCACCCCGGGCACGCCGGTGCTCGCGGTGGTGCCGCTGCAGCAGGCGTTCGTCGTCGCCAACTTCCAGGAAACGCAGATGACGCGCATGCACGCCGGGCAGCGCGTAGACGTGCAGGTGGATGTGTTCCCCGGCCAGCCGCTGCACGGCCGGATCGACAGCATCGCCCCGGCGACCGGGGTGACCTTCGCTGCGATCGCGCCGGAGAACGCCACCGGCAACTTCACCAAGGTGGTGCAACGGATCCCGGTGAAGATCGTGCTCGATCAGGACCAGCCGCTGGCCGGCAAGCTGCGGGCAGGGATGTCGGTGGAGGCGCGCGTGGATCTGGACAGCGGCGCACGTGGGCTGCCGGGGGAGGGCGCATGATGGTCCGGCAGACCTTGCGCCTGATGGCAGGCAGCGCGCTGTGCACCGCACTGGCCGCCTGCACCCTCGGGCCGGACTTCGTGCGGCCCCAGCCAAGCCTGCCAGCGCAATGGGAAGGAAGCGTGATCACGTCCGCCGCCTTCGCTGATGACGCGGCGTGGTGGAACGGTTTCGAGGATCCGCTGCTGGCGGCACTGGCGAGCCAGGCCATGCGCGCCAATCTGGATGTGCAGCTGGCGGCCAACCGCGTCGCGCAGAGCCGCGCGCTGCGCGGAATCAGTGCCGCCGACCGCGCCCCGGCCGTCGGCGCGACGGTCGGCGCCACCCGTGCGCGCAACAGCGAAGTGGGTCTGAACGATCCGTCCGGCAATGCCGGGCGCGAAGACTATGGGCTGTTCCAGGCTGGTATCGGCCTGAGCTGGGAGCTGGATCTCTGGGGCCGTGTGCGCCGCCAGGTGGAGATCGCCGATGCCCGCGTGCAGATCGCCAGCGAAGACTGGCATGCGGTGCAGACCGCGGTGATGGCCGAAACCGCCGGTACCTATCTGCAGCTGCGCGCGACGCGTCAGTTGCTGGCGATCACCGAGGACAACCTGCACATTGCGCGCGACGTGCAGCGGCTGACCCTTTCCCGCCAGCAGCAGGGCGTGGCCACCACGTTGCAGGTGGCCAGCGCGGCCGCACAGGTGGCTGCACTGGAGGCGCGGGTGGCACCGCTGCAGCATCGGCAATCGCAGCTGCGCAATGCGCTGGCCCTGCTGCTGGGGCGCTCCCCGCAGGCGCTGGACGCACAGCTGGAAAACGCGCGGCGCGATTGGCCGGCATTGCCCGGCACGGCGGCTGGCCTCCCCAGCGACCTGGTCGAGCGCCGCCCGGACATCCGCCGCGCCGAAGCGGCCCT
>DMZT01000225.1 GCA_003484865.1 Stenotrophomonas sp. | reverse complement strand
GCCATCGATGCGCAGGCCGTGCTCGCGTTCCCAGCGCCGCATGCGTTCGGTGGACGCCGCGGCATGCGCGTGATCGGTGATCTCCCAGAGCAGGTCCAGATCGGAGCCGGCGTGCAGATACGGCAGGCCGGTCAGGCTCTGCCAGGCGAAGCTGCCGAACACGCGGGGCGGTCGGGTGGGTTCGAGCAGGTCGGCCAGCAAAGGGCGCAGTGCATCGCGCCAGGGGGCGGACAGTGCTTCGGCGACCTCGGCCAGCAACGGCGGCGGTGCGGTGCGCTGCACGTGGATGCGTTCGACCCGCAGAGACAGCCGCTGGCGCCGCTCGGCCAAGGGCAACGGCACGCCCAGCCGCAGCTGATCGCCATCAGTGACCGGATCGCGTCGCGCCACGACAAAGGGCAGGCGCGCTTGGGCCCACGCCCGCAGGCGCGCATCCGCGCCCGGGGTCAGCACCTGCCACGGTGCCTGCGGAGCGAGCCAGACCAGGTCGTGACGGCGCATGGTTCAGGCCTCGCCTGCGGCCACGGCAGCGGCGACATCGCGCGCCAACAGGCGGCCACCACGCTCGGCGCCACGGGCGCGACGCTGATCGCCGGAGACAGGCGCGTGGAGCGCATCGACCAGGGCCTGCGCCAGATCGCCCTCCCAGACGGCCTCCACCGCGCCCATGCGTACGTAGTTCTCCACGCCCGGCGCGAACACCGGCGAGCTCTGGCTCAGCGCCTGCAGTTTCTCAAGCGGCTGTTTGGTGACGCGCGCCATCGCGCGCAGATCCATCACGCGCACCTGCGCTTCGGGCAGGGCATAGATGCGGTCGGCCATCAGCCCGAACGACAGGAAACCGCCGCTGACGGATTCACCGTAGACCAGGCTGACCAGCGGCGCACCGCGGCGGCGGGCCAGATCCAGCGTACGCGCCAGGTGCGCGAAGTAGCTGTTGATGCCGAGCATTTCATCGCGGCGCGCCAAACGCTGACCGGCGGTATCGACGAGCATCACGATCGGTCGCTGCGGATGCGCGCGCGTGCTGGCCAGCACGGTGGCGGCCAGCGCCAGTGCGTGATCGACACCCACCTCCAGCTTGTTGGCGGTGCCGATGACGGTGACGTCGCCGGCGGCGGTGGTCGCGGTACCGCCCAGTACATCGTCCTCGCGGGTGACCGCATGGCCGAGCGGGAACAGCGCATCCAGCAGCGGGGTCAGTTCCATGGCAGGCTCCTATCCTTGACGGCATCAAGGAAGTCAGCGGTGTCCAGCAGGGGCAGCCGCCCGGCATCGGCGATGCCCTGCAGCGTCCAGACCTCCAGGCCATCGCGGCAGCCGCCATAGGCCTGCAGCCGCGCGCCCAGCTGGGCGTGTGCCTGATCGAGGGCCTGCAACGGGTCTTCGGTCTCTGTGTGGGCGTCGATGAGTGACAGTGCCGCCTCGGTAAACGCCTCGATGCGTTCCGGCACCAACTGCACCGCGTCGCCGATCAGATAGCGGTGTTTGCCGCCGGTCACGCGCCACACCAGGGCACGGTCGCGCGAGTCGAACTCTTCCACGCCGCGTACGGTCTCGATCACTTCCGGGCCGGACAGCGAGAGACGGCCTTCTTCGGACATCACCACCGCCGTGCAGCAGCGGGCAACGATGCCCATCCCACCGAATGCCCCGTTGCCGCTGCCGATCAGGGCGAACACGGGAATCCCGGCGGCACGGGTGGCCAACACCGCCCGCATGATCTCGGAGATGGCGACCAGGCCGGCGTTGGCTTCATGCAGCCGCACGCCGCCACTGTCGAGCAGCAGCAGCACCGCCTCCGGGCGCACCGCAACGGCACGCTCCAGCAGCCCGGTGAGCTTGGCGCCGTGCACTTCGCCGACGCCACCCCCCATGAACTGGCCCTGCTGCGCAGCGATCAGGACATGACGACCGCTCAAGCTGCCCGTGCCCACCACAATGCCGTCATCGAAGGCACCGGGCTGATCCAGCTGGGCCAGGTGTGGGCTGATGATGCGGCGGGCCGGGCCCACGAACTCGCTGAAGCTGCCGGCATCGAGCAGTCCGTGGATACGCTCGCGGGCATCGGCCTCGTAAAAGCTGTGACTGCTCACGCGGCGTCTCCTTCCTGCAGGGTTTCCAGCGCCTGCTGCAGCCGCAGGCTGACCACCGCCGGTGTCGCGCCGGCATCGTTGATCGACAACCGCACGTTGCGCAGCGGGTGGCGCGCGGCAAAGTCGGCCAGCACGGCCTGCCAGATGGTGTCGAAGCCGGTGGCCGAGGTGATCACCTCGATCTCCATCGCACCGTCCAGCGGGGTGGGTTCGATCAGCACTTCCAGATTGCCCGAGGCGACCACGCCGACCAGCGCGTGATGGTCGCGCTCGGTGAGATCGTGCTGCCCGGGGAAGCGATAACGCAGGGTTTCCATGGCGTGCCCCTTACCAGTTGCGGAAGCGTTTGGGCGGGTTGTACAACCCACCGGACCAACGCACGAGATCCTTGACCGAGCGCGCGGCAAGCAGGTCGCGGCTGGCGTCGCGGGTGCGGATGCCGAGGTCTTCCGGGCGGCGGATGATGCCGCGGTCGCGCAGGTTCTCGACCATCGCGCGGTCACGGCCCAGGCCGACCGCGGTGTAGCCGGCCACGCCGCGGATCGCCTGTTCGCGTTCCTCCGGGCTGCGGCACAGCAGCAGATTGGCGATGCCTTCTTCGGTCAGTACGTGGGTGACGTCATCGCCGTAGATCATCACCGGCGGTAGCGGCATCTTCGCGCGCTCGGCCAGCTCCCAGGCATCGAGGCGGTCGACGAAGGCCGGCGCCATGTGCTCGCGGAAGGTTTCCACCATCTGCACGACCAGCTTGCGCCCGCGTGGCATCTGCCCGGGCAGCGCCGCCTCTTGGCCGGCCTTGAGCCAGGCCGGGCTGGCATGGCGGCGGCCGCGGGCATCCGAGCCCATGTTGGGCGCGCCGCCGAAGCCGGCGATGCGATCACGGGTGGCGGTGGAACTGTTGCCCTGCAGATCGATCTGCAGCGTGGAACCGATGAACATGTCGCAGGCGTACAGACCGGCGGTCTGCGAGAAGGCGCGGTTGGAGCGCATGCTGCCGTCGCTGCCGGTGAAGAACACATCCGAGCGCGCTTCGATGTAGCGCTCCATGCCCAGCTCCGAGCCGAACGAATGCACGGACTGCACGAAGCCTGATTCGATCGCCGGGATCAGTGCCGGATGCGGATTGAGTGCCCAGTGCGTGCCTATCTTGCCCTTCAGCCCCAGTGATTCGGCATACGTGGGCAGCAGCAGCTCAATCGCCGCGGTATCGAAACCGATGCCGTGGTTGAGGCGCTGCACGCCGTACTCGGCGTAGATGCCCTTGATGGCCATCATCGCCATCAACACCTGGATCTCGGAGATCTGGGCCGGGTCGCGGGTGAACAACGGCTCGATGTAGTTCGGGCGCGGCGCCTCGGTGACGAAGTTGACCCAATCGGCCGGAATATCGACGCGGGGGAGGGTGTCGACGATCTCGTTGACCTGGGCGATCACGATTCCGCCCCGGAACGCGGTGGCCTCCACGATCACCGGGGTGTCTTCAGTGTTGGGGCCGGTATAGAGATTGCCGTGGCGGTCGGCGGCCTGGGCAGCGATCAGCGCGACCTGCGGGGTGAGATCGATGAAGTAGCGGCCGAACAGTTCGAGATAGGTGTGGATCGCCCCGATCTCGATCCGGCCCTCGGCGACGAGATTGGCCAGCCGGCCGCTCTGCGGACCCGAGAAGGAGAAGTCCAGGCGCTGGGCGATGCCGCGCTCGAAGACGTCCAGGTGCGAGGCCAGGGAGAGCACGGATTGGACCATGTGCAGGCCGTGGACCTGCGCGGGATCGAGCTGGGCCAGGCACTCGGCGAGGAAATCGGCCTGCTTCTGGTTGTTGCCCTCCAGGCAGACCCGGTCGCCCGGTTCGAGCACGGTATGCAGGAGCCGCGGCACCTCGGCATGCGGCACCAGGCGCCCGAGCCCGCCATCCGTGGCCCGCTGCAGCCTTGCCTGGCGGCGGTTCGCCAGCGTGTTCCAGTCTCGAGCCATCTGCCGTCTCTTCATAATTACGCTGTAATTACAAGCTACCACCGTGGATTCTGGGCGGCAAGAGGGGGGCCTTCAGGCGAGCAGCAGGGGTGCGTATTCAGCGTCACGAACAGTGTTGACCGCGCGCGTAAAGCGGATCGGCCCCAAAGCGCTTTGATGAACTGTAGTCGGTGGGCAACAGTTGTCCGCGTGGATGTGAAACGCACCCAGGAATTCAAAGACTGGATCGACGACCTGAAAGACGTGGTCGGACGGATGCGGATCCTTGCCCGGATTCGCCGCCTCGCAGATGGCAATCCAGGCGATCATCGAAACCTGTATTACACACAGCGTGGAGGCGAAGTGGTGATTCTTCAGCCCCGAATGGTTCGGAGCAAAGATGCCATGGCAATGAACAAGAAAACGCGCTTGGAGACCTTCGATGTGGCCGAGCACCTGCGTACACCGCACGAGATGGCGGCGTATCTCGATGCTTGCATCATTGAAAGCGACGGCGATGCGGCTTTCATCGCCAAGGCGCTGGGCGATATCGCGCGCGCGCAGGGCATGAGTAAAGTGGCGCGTGATGCGGGTCTGTCGCGCGAAAGCTTGTACCGGGCATTGTCCGGTGAACGCAGCCCGGACTTTGCCACAATCCTCAAAGTGACCCGTGCACTGGGCGTGACCCTGCATGCCAGCGCGGCGTGATGTTGAATCCATGAGACTTACGGGCGCAAGCGAGGAGGCGATCAGCTGGCCGCCTTCCCCGCACGCGAAGAGCGCTCTAGGGCAGTGTCCGGGGTTTATCGCTGGGCAGACGTATTCAGGTAGAGTGGCGCGAGATCGGGATGAACGGGGGTTTCAATCCATGTGGCGACAACTTGGGGCTTTGCTTCTGGTGCTGGCATTGGTATTCGGGGCCACGTACTTCCTGGGCATCTCAGTAGTGGCTCGAAGTAATTTTGCATTCGACACGAGCGACGTGCTGTCCTCGGCTGCCGGCATGTGGTTCGCGCTGTTTGGCGGGCTAATCGCAAGGCAGTACCGGTTCGCGATCATCGTCGGCGTGCTGTACGTCTGTCTCTGGGGAATGGCGACTTACTTCGTCAACGCGGGAACCCAGGCAGGCTTCCTGCCAATCTTCCGCATCAATGCGCCGAACATCGTGGTGTCCGTCCTGAGTGGCATGGCGGGCGCATGCGTTGGCGTGTTTGTTCGACGTGGTCAACGCCGCTCTGAAGAAAGCGCCGCTTAGCGTTGATCGTTCGACGGACAAAAACGCCACATATGCCAATGTACGCAGAATTGATCATTGAGCGATCTGAGGAACGTGATTCGCCTGGGCGCCAAACCGAAGGACTTCCTCCGGGACGGTGATTTGAGATGATTGCACTCAGGTACGTCGTGTTGGTTTCAGGAGCGTTGTTGGCAGCGTGTGGCGCAGATAATGCGCTGACACTGAAGCTCGAGGACGTCCAGTTCTTCAAGGCCCAACAGAGCCGACCAGGGGAGCTGTTGCTGTCGGGCCTTGCCTTTCATAGCGCGCTCGCCGTTGAGCGGATCGATAGCGTGCGTCAGGAGGACGCGATTCAAGTCAACGTGATGCTGGTGCCCGCGAAAGCGGGCATGTCGGGCAGTTTCACTTACGCGCTCCCCCTGGATGACAAGGTGGATCGGGTTACATTCGGCGACGCGGAGACGCTTGTCTGGCGTCGCGACGGCGGCGTGGTTCGACGACCATGAGCTTCGCAGTAGCGCTGATCCTGTCCCGTCGCGCGTGGAGGCGTAGAAGTACATAGGGCGTTGTCGACGCTTCGATCAGCCCGGCACCTTGCCCGCACGCGGCCGCCGCGGCTTCGCCCCCCGCGGCACCACTTTCGGCGTCGCCACCAGCACGCCCCACTGATGCAGGTGCTCCATGCCCGACAGCGCATCCAGGTACGCCATGAAATGCGTCAGGTAGCCGGGCGAGGTCTCTTTCATCAGCGTCAAGGCGCGATGGACCAGCACACCGGAGTTCAACGGCCCACCATTGGCGGGCATCTGGGCCAGTGATTGCTTGAGCTGGCTGGCATTGCGAAGCCTGGCCCACGTCGCCCGGACCTCACCCAGCACCGGCAAATCCGGATACGCAGCATTGTGCTTCCCGGTCAATTCCGTGACCAGCGCCTGCAGACCGATGCGTCCCGATGACAGGCCCGGCGCGGTCACTACCGATGCCGACGCCTCGGCAACCCGCTCAGCGTAACCCGCGACCAACGCATCCAGCTTCCGTTGCAACAGCGCCCGCACCTCACCGTCATGCGCTTGCATGCGGGCATGCAACGCCTCGATCATCGCAAAACGCGTGCGGTCCAGCCCGTCGAGCTTGTCCGCTCGCCAGTTCTCGAGAATCTCAGCGGTTGCGACAGGGTTACGGGGCATCCGCGGCCTTGCTCGCCTTGGGTTTCGGGATCGGGGCGATTTCGACGCGGCGATTCTTGGCGCGGCCATCCTCGTCGGCGTTGGAACTCACCGGCTGCTCCGAGCCAAACGCTGCGGCAAACACCGCATCCGACGGCACGCCTTCGGCGATCAGGGTGCGGGTCACGGTCAATGCACGCTCGGCGGAGAGTTCCCAGTTGTCGGCGAAGCGCCAGTTGCCATCGCGCACCTGCTGGTCGTCGGTGAAGCCGCTGACCATGAGGATTTCCTCGCGCGCGGCCAGGTAGCCTTTCAACGGCCCGGCCAGACTCTTGAGGACGTCGGCGCCTTCCGGCTGCAGCTGATCCGAGTTCAACGCGAACAGCACATTGCCGCGGATGCCGATGCGGCCATCCACCAGCGTCACACGCCCGGCCGCGAGCGGGCCGGCCAAGGCCTGCTCCAGCGTCTGGCGACGGTGCACTTCGGCCTGGCGCTGCTTGACCTCCTCATCCAGCCGGTGGGTCAGCTCCAACTGCAGCGCGACCACGCCGACCAGGATCAGTACGAACGCGCCGAGCAGCACCGACATCAGGTCGCCGAAGGCGGCCCAGATCGGCGCGCCTCCGTCGGCCTCGACTTCGATCTCGTCGCTCATGCCGAGGCGGCCCCGGCCTTGCTGCTGCGGCGGCCCGCCAGCTGCTGCAGTTCATCGATGATCTGCTTCTGCGACAGCACGCTGAGGTCGATCACCTCACGCGCCTGGGCCACGTAATAGGCCAGCTGCTCGTCACTGCGGGCCAGCGAACCATCCAGCGAGGCGGCGATCTGGGCCAGGCGCTCGTTGAGGCCGTCGCTGGCAGTGCCGAAGGACTGCACGGCGCTGCCGAGCGCATCGGCCAGGCTCGCTACTTCCACCGCACTGCCGGTGACCTGCGCGGCCACGCTGCCGAGTTTGCCGGTCTCGGCTTCGATGTGGTCGGTGAAGCGCGTGCCAACGCGGTCCATCAGCTCTGCCGAGGTCGAGACCAGGGCATCCACGGCGAAGCGCTGCTCGTTGGCGGCGTGGTTGACCGCATCCAGCAGGGTCTCCACGGTCGCCAGCAGACGGCTGCGTTCTTCCAGCGTGGCGGTGTCGCGGACCAGACTGTCGGACAGTTTGCTGCGTAGTTCGGCGACCACATCGGCCGCGGCCTTGGGCGCTTCCGAAGCCGCCTGGACCAGGCGCGAGATCTCGCTGATCGTCTCGCTGGCGTGGGCCTGTGCCTGCTGGGTGATGTCGTTGGCGGTGCGGGCGAGGGTGTCGCAGATGTCCTGCTGGCGGCGGGCCACGCTGTCGCCGGTCTGCTCCCAGCGCTCGCCGAGACTGGCGCTCATGCCGGTGAAGGCCTCGGTCCACGCGTTCAGACGCTGCTGATCGCGCGCTTCCAAGGCGTCCTGGAGCTGGGCATGGGACTGCTGCATCGCGTCGCCGAGCGACACCGCCTGGGCCTGCAGCGTCGCGGCGGCAGCATCCAGCGCGTGCTGGTGACGCGCGCTCACTGCGGTCGCAGCGGCTTCCTGGCGGGCCAGCGCCTGCTGCCAAGCATCGGCAATCTGCGCGGTGGTGGCGTCCATGCGGCTGCCGACCGCGTCGATCAGGCCGGTGGCCTGGGCGTCATGTGTTTCGGTGAAGCTGGACAGCGCGCTGCGCAGGTCGGCAGTCAGCGCAGCATGGGTCTGCTGCTGCGCGGCCTGGGCATCCTGCCAGCGCGTCGCGGTCGTGTTGAGCTCGGCCGAGACCGCCTCAAGCAAGGCGGCGGAGCGCTCGCCATGCTGCTCGGCGAACGTGGCCAGCGCATTGCGCAGCTCGGTCGCCATGGCTTCATTGGTCTGCTGCTGTGCGGACTGGGCCGCCTGCCAACCGTCAGCGGTGCTGACCAGCTTCGCGGAGACCGCATCGAGCAGGCCAAGCGCGCGTTGATCGTGCTGCGCGGCGAATCCGTCCAGCGCGACGCGCAGGTCGGCGGTCAATGCGGTGTTGGTCTGCTGCTGGCTGTCCAGTGCGGCCTGCCAGGTCGCGGCGGTCGCGACGCGGCTGGCGTCGAAGCCCTCGGTCAGGCCGGCCAGCTGGCGCTGTACTGCCTCGGTCACCGTCTCGTGCATGGCGGCGTTGGCGCGGGCGATGCCGGCCAGGGTGGTGTCCATCACCGGCTGCAAGGCCGCGCCAACCGCGCGTGCGCTTTCGGCGACGCTGTCCTTGAGTGACTGCTCGATCGCGGCGGTCAGGCGCGCGTATTCTTCGTCGGCCTTGGCATGGAAGTTCTGCTGGTTGGTCAGCAGCCGCTCGCCCGAGGCGCTGCTCTGCTGCTCGATCGCCGTGGTCATGGCCTGCAGCCGATCCACTAGCGCGGGCATGAGCTCGGCCTGCTGCTGCAGCAGCCGGAAGGCTTCATTGCGCTGCCAGGACTGAGAGTGCGTGTGCAGGGTGGTCGCGATCTCCACGTCCAGCCGCTGCACCGCCTCCAGGCGCTCACGCCGGCACAGGGCCGAGAGCAGGCCGAGCATGGCGGAGGTGGCGACACCGGCAATCGAGGTGCCGAAGGCGACCGCAAGGCCTTCCACCGGCGCACCCAGCGAGCCGCGGATCGCCTGCAGGTCGGTCGCGCTTTCCAGCGCCAGTCCGGTGCCACGCAGC
>DMZT01000227.1 GCA_003484865.1 Stenotrophomonas sp. | reverse complement strand
TACCGCCCGTGGGTCGGTACCGGCGCGTTCGTCAGCTCAGCGGACGACCTGCTCGGCCAGCTGCAGCGGCACGCGCTGCACCGGTGCATTGGCCGCGCGCGAGAGCTGCACTTCGTACTGCCCACCGGCGATCTTCCACTGCTTGGCGGCGGTATCGAAGCTGGCCAGCGTCTTTGGCTCGGCTTCGATGCGGATCCGGCGGCTTTCGCCCGGCTGCAGCGTCACCTTCTGGAAGCCGATCAGGCGGATCGGAGTGGTGCTGCCCTGCGGCAGCTGCAGGTACAGCTGCGGCACATCCGCACCGGCGACCTTGCCGGTGTTGCGCACGTCCACGCTGGCGACCACACGCTGGCCTTCCACGACCACCTGCAGGTTGTCGTAGCCGAAGCTGGTGTAGGACAGGCCATGGCCGAACGCGTACTGCGGGGTCAGGCCCTTGGCGGCGAACCACTTGTAGCCGACGTTGGCGCCTTCGATGTCGTAATCGATGGTGTCATCCGGCTTGTTCTTCGGGTTGAAGCCCAGGCCATTGACGTGCGGGCGCGGCAGCTGGCTGACATCGGTCGGCCAGGTCACCGGCAGGCGACCGGACGGATTGACCTTGCCGGTCAGCAGCGCGGCGATGCCTTCACCGCCCCGGATTCCCGGGTACCAGGCCTGCAGGATGGCCGGCACCTGCTGCAGCCACGGCAGCTCGACCGGACCATTGGTTTCCAGCACCACCACGGTCTTCGGGTTGGCCTTGGCCACACCGGCGATCAGCTTGTCCTGGTTGTCCGGCAGCTGCATGTGCGGCAGATCGACCGATTCGGCCGACCACTGCGTGGCGAACACGATGGCCACATCGGCGGCTGCGGCAGCGCGCGCGGCGGCGGCCACATCGCGGCCATCCACGTAATCGATGCGGGCATCCGGACGCTCGGCGCGCAGCGCTTCCAGCGGCGAGGAGGGGTGGAAGATCACCGGGCCCGGCCAGGTGGTCGGCATCACGCCCGGCACCGCATTGGTGCCCCGCGCGGTCCAACCCACCATCGAAGAACCGCCGCCGCCGATCACGCCCTTGTCGGCATGGCCACCGATGATGACGATGCGCTGCACGTCCTTGCCCAGCGGCAGCAGATCATCGGCATTGCGCAGCAGCACGCTGCCTTCTTCAACGGTACGCTGCGCGGCGTGGAAGCCGGCCTCATCGTCGATCGGCTCATGCACCGGCGGCAGATCGAAATTGCCGTGCGCGAACATGGTGCGCAGGATGCGGCCGACCATGTCGTCCAGGCGCGCCTGCGGCACCACGCCACCGGCCACGGCCAGGCGCAGCGGTTCGTCGAAATAGACCGCCTTGTCGAACACTTCACCGGCCGACTGCTGGTCCAGGCCGGCCAGCGCCGCCTTGGAGCCGCTGTGCACGCCACCCCAGTCGGACATCACGAAACCGGGGAACTTCCATTCCTGCTTGAGCACCTCGTTCATGAGGTAATCGTGTTCGCAGCCGTAGGTGCCGTTGATGCGGTTGTACGAGCACATCGCCGAACCGGGCTTGCCGATGTCCATGGCGATCTCGAACGCCAGCAGGTCCGATTCGCGCATCGCCTGCTCGCCGATCTCGGCACTGTGGAAATTGCGCGAGGTCTCCATGTCGTTGAGCGCGAAGTGCTTCATCGTGGAGATGACGTGCTGGCTCTGCACGCCGCGAATCGACTCACCGACCAGCACACCGGCCAGCAGGGGATCTTCACCGGCGTATTCGAAATTGCGGCCATTGCGCGGATCGCGCTGCAGGTTGACGCTGCCGGCCAACAGGATGTTGAAGCGCTGCTGCCAGGCTTCGCGACCCATGGTGGCACCGCCAGCGAAGGCGATATCCGGGTTCCAGCTGGAGGCCGTGGACGGGCCGGACGGCATCGCGGTGGCGTGGTCGCCCTTGCGCAGGCCGCCCGGATTGGTCACGCCAACACCGGCATCGGCCGACTGCTGCGCCGGAATGCCCAGACGCGGGACGCCCGGCACGAAACCGGCCGAACCCACCGCGCCCTCCGGCAGCGGACCGCCATCCTTGCCCAGCCCGAAGTAGCTGTGCAGCATCTGGAACTTCTCATCCACGGTCATCTGCGCGACCAGGGCCTTGGCGCGAGCATCGGCGTTCAGGCCGGTGTCCATCCACGGCGTGTCGCCACCGACCGGCGCGGCATAGCCCAGGGTCAGCAGCGTGGCGGCGGTGGTGCCCTTCTTGCCGTCATGGGTGCGCAGCTTGATCGCCGCCGACGTGGCCGACTGGAAGCCATCGCTGAAGTAGCTTTCATTGGCTTCCAGCGCGACACGCGACGGATCGAAGCCCGCGGTGGTGGCCGCATCGGCGCTGACCGCGCCCAGCAGCACGGCCGGTGCGCCCAGGCGCGAACCGGTGACCAGCGGCGGCAGTGCCGCAGCATCGGCGGCGCTGGTGTACAGCGCGACCACGTGGCGGCCATCGTTGAGGCGCAGATAATTCAGCGACGGCTGCTCGGTGCCCGATTCGGCCTCGATCGGCAGGCGGGTGAGCACGACACTGCCGGTCTGCTGCGCGGCGGCCGGATCGGCGGTCACGAAACGATAGTGGTAACCCAGCGCATCGGCCAGGCCCTGCAGTGGGTCCACGCGGTCCGCGCGGCGCTCCACGTTGCGCACGGTCACTGCATCGACCTGCAGCTGCTCCAGCTGCGCGGCGACCACGGCGGCGTCCAGGTCACCCGGGGTCTGTTCCAGGGTCAGCACGGTGAACGCGTCGGTGGTGGCGGCCGGGGCAGCAGCCCAGGCGGAAGCGCTCAGCGAGAGCGCGATGGCGGCCGTCAGGGCCAGGGGCTTTGAAATCGTTTTCATGAGCGGACGAAACACCTTTGCTTGCGCAATAAATCCAGGGAGTCTTGCCGCAGAAGGGTGCAGCGCCATGTCGGCGGGAACCACGCGCGGGCGCGCGGAACCGTTTACAACGCAAGGCGATGACGGCTACGTCCAGGCCCCTCCGCCCGTCGTGACAGCCGCACCACCCGGGAGCCCGTGACCGGCGCCCCACCCGGAAGAGTGGGCGAGCGTGTTCATGCCTGTCAACAGGATGCTTACATTTGAGACACCGCAGCCCGCGCGAAATCAGGGTGACAGGGGCTTCATCACCCGGGTGTCGGCGCCCTCAACCACCTGCCCACGCTGGTCGCGCGGCTGCATCGGCGCCAACGGCAGCCCATCGCTGTCGGCTTGCAGCACCGAGCGTGGCTCGCCGGGCGCGAACAGGAAGGCCTCGCCCCATTGGCGCAGCGCCACCACCAGCGGGAACAGCGCGCGACCGCGCTCGGTGAGCACATATTCCTGATAGCTGCGGCCTTCGCCCAGCGGCTGCTGCGTCAGCACGTCCGCCTCCAGCAAGGCCTGCAGGCGCTGGCTGAGCATGCTGCGCGACATCCCCAGGCTGCGCTGGAAATCGCTGAAGCGGCGCACCCCGTCGAAGGCCTCGCGCACGATCAGCAGCGACCAACGGTCACCGACCAGATCCAGCGCGCGCCCCACCGGGCAGGGGGTAGTGGCATCGGTTGTCATGTGCGGCCTCCTTTCGAGGTTTCATTTTAGAACCACATACTCCAGAATCAACTGGTTCTGTTTTGAGACTGCATCATGCCGCTCCCTGCCTCCGCCTCGCGTGCGTCCACCTCCCCGCTCCCCTCCGCCCTGCTGATGCTGTTCGCCTGCGCCGCCGGTTTGAGCGTGGCCAATGTCTATTACGCCCAGCCCTTGCTGGATGCCCTGGCCGCCGATCTCCAGATCAGCACGTCCCGCATCGGCGCGGTGATCGCCGCCACCCAGCTGGGGTCGGTGGCGGCGCTGCTGTGGGTGGTGCCACTGGGTGACCGCGTGGACCGCCGCCGCCTGATCGCGATCCAGACCATTGGCCTGGTGCTGGCCCTGCTGGCCGTTGCGATAGCCGCGCAGGCCTGGAGTCTGTTGCTGGGCATGCTCGCAGTGGGCCTGCTCGGCACCGCGATGACCCAGGGGTTGATCGCCTATGCCGCCGCCGCTGCAGGCGTGCACGAGCGTGGCCGCGTGGTTGGTGCCGCACAGGCGGGCGTGGTGGTCGGGTTGTTGTTGGCACGCGTCGTGGCCGGCGCAGTCGCCGATCTGGGCGGATGGCGGGCGGTGTACCTGCTCTCGGCGGCGCTGATGGTGGTGACAGGCGCGCTGTTGTGGGCGTGTCTGCCACGTCTGCCGGCCTCGACTGCATCCACCGCACGCACCGGGGTGATCGCCTTGCTGCGGCAACAGCCCGTGCTGCGCCAGCGCGGCGTGCTGGGCCTGCTGCTGTTCACCGTGTTCGGCCTGTTCTGGAGCAGCATGAGCCTGCCGCTGGGGGCGCCGCCGTATGCGCTCAGCCACACCGCCATCGGCGCCTTCGCGCTGGTCGGGCTGCTGGGTGCGTTGGCGGCGGCACGCAGTGGGCACTGGAGTGACCGGGGCCATGCCGGGCGGGTCACCACCGGGGCCCTGTGGCTGATGCTGCTGAGCTGGCTGCCGATCGCCGCGATGTCCCACCACCTGGGCTGGCTGGTGCTCGGCGTGCTGCTGCTGGATCTGGCGGTGCAGGCGCTGCACGTGACCAACCAGAGTCGGATTCTGGCCGCAGCCCCGCACGCGCAGGCGCAGGTGATCGCCGCCTACATGCTGTTCTACGCTGCCGGCAGTGGGCTGGGGGCGCTGGCCGGCAGTGCGTTGTATGCCGCGTTCGGCTGGCCCGGGGTCTGCATGGCGGGTACCAGTGTGTCGCTGCTCGCGCTGGTGGTGTGGTGGGCGATGCCGGGTTATCACACCATCACCGGTGGTCATGAGCCCTGCCCGGTTCCGGGCGGATCGCGGCTCGATAATGACCGCTCACGTCCCGGAGCCGCCGCATGCCCCCACACCGCCACTTCGATCAACTCTGGCGCGACCGCAACGACACCTCCCGGCAACGCAGCCCGCGGGTGCTGATCCGGGTGTTCGTCGGCCCGGGCGAACTGGAAGCACGGGTGGCGTTCTACGAGCAGTTGCAGGGCCTGGTCGCCGATGCGGGCTTTCCGTTCCCCGAGGCCGGCCTGCGCCTGGCGATGGTCGGGGCATTCCTGCTGATCGAGGGCGCGCCGGACAAGCTGGCTCCGTTCACCTCCACCACCGGCACGCTGCTGGTGGATGACGTGCAGCCCTATTACGACCGGCTGGTGGCGGCCGGGGCGCAGATCATCTTTCCACTGCAGGTCGTGCCCACCGGCGCGGCCTTCAACGCCGTGCATCCGGACGGCACCGTGGTCGAGTACGTGCACCACCGGCCCGATCCGCAGGGGCGCTGAGTAGATCCTCGCCATGCGTGGATGCCCTCCATCACGCGCGTGGCCATCCCATCTGCGCGCTGCCATTCCGCTCTCCTGAAGCATTCATCACCCTCAACCGGTTCGGAATCCGGCCGCCGAATTCGTTAGCATTTTTACTAATTGCGGGTAGGATTGTCGGTCTCAGCCTTTGACACGCGTGCTGCCGATACTCGCCGCCATGCCCTTGTTTCCTGCCCGTTTCCGCCTGCTCCAGCCCTGCCGGGAGGCCCGCTGATGGGCGCCGTGCTGGCCCTGGACCGGCTGCTGGAAACCCGCCGGGTCTGGCGGGGGCAGCCGCGTGCGGCCTTCCCCGAGGTGGCCCCGCACCCGACCGGCCACCCGGCGCTGGATGCCCGACTGCCCGGCGGTGGCTGGCCGCCCTCGGCAGATCGGAAGAGCG